>JANQFP010000039.1 GCA_028277795.1 Rhodospirillales bacterium | reverse complement strand
CGGCCAGGATTTCGGCCATGGACGCCACCCCGGCGCCGGGCAGGATCACATGGACCCGACCACCGCGGCCGAGGACGATATCGCGCGCCTCCTCGACGCTTTCGAGGGTCGGCGGTGTCAGCTCGCCGTGGTCGACCTCGGCAACGACAAGCACGGATCCGGGCATCAGACCGCCCTCCCTGCTTTCTCACCTTCGATGATGGCGGCATGGGCGCGGCGCGGCGCCACGCAGTCACCGACCCGATGCAGCTCCGGCACCTGGTCCTTCAGCGCCTTGTAGAGCTCATGATCGGCCTTGCGGTGGATCGCGAGGACCACGGTGTCGACCTTGGGAAAGGTGACGATCTGGCCGCTGTAGTTATGCAGCGCCGTGACCACGCCGTCTTGGATGCCCAGCACCGAGTGGTTCGGCGTGCAGGTGATCCCGAGCCGTCGCGCTTGGCGGTACCAGTTCTCGAGGTCGAGCGTAATGCCCAGATCCTGGCCGACATAGAGAGTCGGCGTGACCACCTCGACCTCGCATCCCTGCTCCGCCAGGTACTCGGCCGTGCTGGTGGCTTCGTGGAAGCCCAGCCGATCGATCATCAGCACCCGTTTGCCGGGCGTCACCGCGCCGGACAGGATGTCGGTCACGTCGGCAACCTCCGGCCCATCGCTGCCTGGGATGGCCGTGCGATCGGGCTTGGATCCTGTGGCGACGATGACCGCATCGGGGGTCTCGGCCCGCACCGTCTCTACGGTCGCCGCAACGGAGGTCCGCACGTCGATGTCCAACCGACGGATGTCGTGCAGCAGATTGCGCACGATGTCGCCGAACTCGGCGCGATTGGTCACCCGCGACGCCGACACCACCTGACCGCCCAGGCGGTCCTCCTTTTCCAGGAGCGTGACCTTGTGGCCGCGGGCGGCCGCCACGGTCGCGGCCTTAAGGCCTGCAGGACCGCCGCCGATCACCATCGTCCGCTTGGCCCGTGCGGCTGGGCGCAAGGTGCCGACGCCGTAGGTCCTCTCCTGCCCGGTGCCTGGTGTTTCGATGCAGCCGAGCCAGCGGTTCAGGCCCATGCGGCCGACGCATTCCTGATTGCAGGACAGGCACAGGCGGATGTCGTCGACCCGGTTCTCGCGGGCC
>JANQFP010000038.1 GCA_028277795.1 Rhodospirillales bacterium | reverse complement strand
GCCATCATGGCGCGCCGGAAAGCCCGCGCGGCGCTTGAGCGCCACCGCCTTCGCATGAAATGGCCCGGAGGGTCATTTCATTGGCGCGGCGGTATGACGGACTTCTCGCTCGCGGAGCGACGGGAGCGGTGCGGCTGAAACGCGCCGTTCCCCGCTGCCCGTCGCCGGTCAGGGGATGGCGATCAGCGCCGCCGCCACCCGCCGATCCTCCAGCAGCAGCACGTTGAAGGTGCGGCAGGCGGCGCCGGTGTCCATCCATTCCAGGGCCACGCCCGCGTCCTGCAAATCGGTGGCCAAGCCCTCCGGCACCGCCGCGTAGCGGGGCCCGCACCCGACCAGCAGGATTTCGGTGGGCGGCTCGGCGGCGGTCGCCTCGGCCAGGCTGTCGAGGGTGACCCCGTCGGCGGCGGTCACGGCCCAGGCCACGGTGCGGTCCGGAAGCACCAGCACGGACCCGGCATGGACTTGGCCGGCGATGCGGAAGCGGCCCTCGCCGTAGGCCTGGATCACCTGACGTCCGGGTGCGGCGGCCGGCGTGATGTCGAGGCCCGCCACCGGTACGCCTCAGGGTGTCTGTTCGGCCGCCGCCTCGCCGC
This sequence comes from Rhodospirillales bacterium, assembly GCA_028277795.1. Lineage (GTDB taxonomy): Bacteria > Pseudomonadota > Alphaproteobacteria > Rhodospirillales > JANQFP01 > JANQFP01. The sequence continues at coordinate 8,576 of JANQFP010000038.1, read as the reverse complement.
CGCGCCGCCGCGGAAGGCGCAGGTAGAGGAGCAGCGGCACCGCCAGGCAGATGGACGAGTACGTCCCGATCAGCACGCCCCAGATCATGGCGAAGCTGAAACCGCGGATGACCTCGCCGCCGAGCAGATAGAGGGCGAGCAGGGCCAGCAGCGTGGTCACGCTGGTCACCACCGTGCGCGACAGGGTTTCATTGACGCTGCGGTTCAGCAGGTCGGGCAGGGGCAGGGTCTTGTAGCGGCGCAGGTTCTCCCGCACCCGGTCGTACACCACGACGGTGTCGTTGATGGAATACCCGGCGATGGTCAGGATGGCGGCGACGGTGGACAGGTTGAACTCCAGCCCGAGCAACGAAAAGATGCCGATGGTGCTGAGCACGTCGTGGACCAGGGCGACGACGGCGCCGACTCCGAACTGCCACTCGAAACGGAACCAGATGTAGATGAGGATGGCGATGATGGCGGCGCTGACCGCGTAAACGCCGTCCCAGAACAGCTCCTCGCTGACCTTGGGGCCGACGAACTCGGTGCGCCGGTACTCGACGCCGGGACCGAGGGCGGCCTTGACCGTCTCGACGGCGGCGGCCTGGGCGCGCTCGCCGCCGGGCTGCTTCTGCAGGCGGATCAGCACGTCGTCGGGGGCGCCGAATTCCTGCAACGACACCTCCCCGAGACCAAGGTCCGACAGGGTCGAGCGCATGCCGGCGATGTCGGCCGGCCCCTCGGTCCGCACATCGATCATGATGCCGCCCTGAAAATCGATGCCGTAGTTGAGGCCCTTGGTGGTAAACAACCCGACCGAGGCCACCACCAGCGCCACGGAAAAGACGAAGAACACCAGGCGCCGCGAGACGAAGCGGATATCGATGTCGGCAGGAACCAGGCGTAGGCGCAGCATCGGCGGGTCCCCGACCGTCAGACCGGAAGGGCGGCGGGGCGGGTGCGCCGCAGCCAGGTGACCAACAGCAGCCGGGTCAGCATGATGGCCGTGAACATGGAGGTGACGATGCCCACCGACAGGGTCACCGCGAAGCCGCGCACCGGGCCCGAGCCGAACACGTAGAGCAGCAACGCCGCGATCAGCGTCGTCACGTTGGCGTCGATGATGGTGCGGATGGCCCGCGAATAGCCCGAGTCGATGGCCGAGATGGGCGTGCGCCCGGCCCGGACCTCCTCGCGGATGCGCTCGAAGATGAGCACGTTGGCGTCCACCGCCATGCCGATGGTCAACACGATGCCGGCGATGCCGGGCAGGGTCAGCGTTGCCTGCAGCACCGAAAGCGCGGCGGTGATGAGGATCATGTTGAACACCAGCGCCACGTCGGCCATCAGCCCGAACAACCCGTAGGCGCCGACCATGAAGACGATGACCAGGGCCAGTCCGACCATCGCCGCCACCCGGCCGGCGGCGATGGAATCGGCGCCCAGCCCCGGGCCCACCGTGCGCTCCTCGAGGATGGTGAGGGGGGCCGGCAGGGCCCCGGCGCGCAGCAGCAGGGCCAGGTCCTGGGCCGCCTGGACGGTGAAGTTGCCGCTGATCTGACCGGTGCCGCCCAGGATGGGCTCGCGGATGACGGGCGCACTGATGACCTTGCCGTCGAGGACGATGGCGAAGGGCTTGCCCACATGGTCCGTCGTGATCTTGCCGAAGCGCTTGGCCCCGATGGCGTCGAAGCGGAAGTTGACCACCGGCTGGTTGGTGCGCTGGTCGAAGGACGGCTGGGCGTCGATGAGGGTGTCGCCGCTCAGCATCACCCGCTTGCGCACCAGGTACATGCGCGGCCGGCCGTCGGCCTCGCGCTCGTCCACCGACGGCAGCAGCCGCGAGCCCGGCGGCACCCGCCCGGCCATGGCATCGGCGACGCTGTTGTTGAGGTCGGTCATGTGAAAGGTCATCTTGGCGGTCTTGCCGAGCAGGCGCTTGACCCGCTCGGGGTCGTCGATACCCGGGAGCTGGACCAGGATGCGGTCGTCGCCCTGGCGCTGGATGGTGGGCTCGCGGACGCCGGTCTCGTCGATGCGCCGGCGCACGATCTCGATGGATTGCTCGACCGCAGACACCCGGCGTTCGCGGATGGCCTGCTCGGTGAGGGTCATGGTGATGCGGCCGCCGTCACCCAGCTCGGTGGTCATGCCCTGGTCGAGCTCGCGCACCAGCTCGCGGGCCTCGCCGGCGCGGTCGAACTCGCGGATGGTGACGACCACGGAATGGCCGTCCTTGCCGAGCCCCTGGTAGCGGATGCGGGCCTTCCGCAACTCGCCGCGCACCGAATCGACCACCGCCTCCAAGCGTTCCTGGAGCACCGCCTCCACGTCCACCTCCAGCAGCAGGTGGGAGCCGCCCTGGAGGTCGAGGCCCAGGTTGATCTGCTGATGGGGCAGCCAGGCGGGCAACGCCTCGGCCACCTGCCGGCTCAGGAAATTAGGCGCGGCGAAGATCACGCCGAGGGCGCACACGGCGAGGACCAGGATGACTTTCCACTTGGCGAAGTAGACCATGGCGCGGGCCGCCGCGGACCTCCGTCGGTTACTTGCCGCCGAGCAGCTTCTTCAACTTGGCGCCGCCGCCCTCTCCGGTGCCGCCGGTGCTGCCCTTGTCGTCGGGGGCTTTCTGCTCCTTCACCGGCTCGGTCTTGGACAGCACCGTGGAAATGAGGGACCGCTGGACGCGCACCCGGACTCCATCGGCGATCTCCATCGCCACCTCGTTGTCGTCCACCACCTTGGTGACGGTGCCGATGATGCCGCCGCCCGTCACCACCCGGTCGCCGCGCCGGATGGCGCCCAGCATGGCCTTGTGCTCCTTCATCTTCTTCTGCTGGGGGCGGATCAGCAGAAAGTAGAACACGACGACGATCAGGATCAGCGGCAGGAAGGCCTCGAACCCGGTGGGGCCGGCGGCCGCGCCGGCGTCCTGGGCAAAGGCGAGCGAGACGAACATGACCGGATCCTTCTGTCGATTGGGCCGGCAAGGCAGCGGGACTATACCCGCCCCGGCGCCCCATGCAAACGCTAAGGGGGCCGTCGCATTGACCGATGGTTGGTGTGTGCTACCGTTCCGCCTTATGACCCAACGGCCGCCCGATCCCCTGCTGGCGCGCATTGCCGACGCCCTGGAACGCCTGAGCCCGGCGCCGCGCCCCAACGCCGATCTGGACGCCGCCGAGGCCTTCGTCTGGCACGCCGACGACGCCCGGCTGGAGCCGGTGGCGGCGGTCAACCGGGTGCCGCTGTCGCTGCTTCGGGGCATCGACCATCAGCGGGACATCCTGCTCGGCAACACGCGGCGCTTCGCCGACGGCCTGCCGGCCAACAACGCGTTGCTGTGGGGCGCCCGCGGCACCGGCAAGAGCTCGCTGGTCAAGGCCGTGCACGCGGCGGTCAACGAGGAGCGGCCGGGCGCGCTGGCCCTGGTCGAGATCCACCGGGAGGACACGCCGAGCCTGCCCCGCCTGCTGGCCGTCCTCGGCCGGTCGGACCGCCGGTTCGTGCTGTTCTGCGACGACCTGTCCTTCGACGGCCGCGACGCATCGTACAAGTCCCTGAAGGCGGTTCTGGAAGGGGGCGTCGAGGGGCGGCCGGCCAACGTGGTGTTCTACGCCACCTCCAACCGCCGCCATCTGATGCCGCGGGAGATGATCGAGAACGAGCGGTCCACGGCCATCAACCCGGCCGAGGCGGTGGAGGAGAAGGTGTCGCTGTCGGACCGCTTCGGGCTGTGGCTGGGGTTCCACAACTGCGACCAGGCGACCTACTTCGCCATCGTCGAGGGCTACGCGGCCCATTTTGGCCTGGACATGCCCTCGGACACGCTGCGCGCCGAGGCCCATGAGTGGTCGGTCACCCGCGGCGCCCGCTCGGGACGGGTGGCGTGGCAGTTCATCCAGGACCTGGCGGGACGGCTGGGCAAACACTTGGCATGAGGGGGTGACCCATGACGCTCGAAGACCGGGTGGCGCTGGTCACCCAAGTGCGCCATTTCGTCGGTCTGGCGGCGGCCCGTGAGCTGGCGGCCCAGGGGGCGCAGGTCGCCTGCCACGACACCACCTTCATCGAGGCGCCGGCGCGCGAGGCCTTCGCCGCCGAGAACCCGGGCCTGCAGGCGGTGGCCGAGCAGGACCCGGAGGCCCTGGCCCGGGCGGTGGCGGAGCGGCTCGGCGATGTCGACATCCTGGTCAACAACGATGCCTTTCCCGCCATCCGCGCCCCGGTCGAGGAGGCGAAACCGGAGGACTTCCGGGCCGCCCTGGAGGCCCTGGCGGTGGCCCCCCTGGCGCTCACCGGCGCCGTGGTGCCGGCCATGAAGGCGCGCCGGCGCGGCAAGATCCTGTTCGTCACCTCGGCGGCGCCACTGCGCGGGCTCGCCAACTACGCCATGTACGCGGCCGCCCGCGGGGCCGCCAACGCCCTGGTCACGTCCCTGGCCCGGGAGCTGGCGCCGCACAATGTCCACGTCAACGCGGTCGCCCCCAACTACGTGGAATCGCCCACCTATTTCCCGCCGGCGCTGCTCGCCGATGCGGAGAAGCGGGCCAAGATGGAACGCAACATCCCGCTGGGCCGGCTCGGCCAGCCCGAGGAGGTGGCCCAGGTGATCGCCTTCCTGGCCTCCGACGGCGGCAACTTCGTCACCGGCCACGTGCTGCCCGTGGCCGGCGGCTGGGCCTAATACCGCCGCGCGGGCTTGCCGACGCGCAACGACGGCGCTTCGCGAGTCGGCTCAAAGGCGCGCCGGTACAAGAAAAACGCGGACGTCGATGAGACGTCCGCGTCTGTGAAGACTTACAAGGTGTGCAAAAAGTTGGCGTCGGTTCACCGTCCCGACGGCGGGATGGGAACGACGACGCGTGTTACCCCGATGGGCAATCCCAAAAGCCTCGCCACCCCCCGAACGAATGTGACCGTGTTGCGCATTGCGTTTTCCTCCATGACCTCCCCGGGCAAAGGTCGGCCTCCCAGATGACCCGCCCAAAGTCCGACTTGCCCAGTAAGGTAATAAAGAATCGAGGGCACTTCAACCCCAGCGAAATTAAGGGTATTTGACAAGCGGAATCGCACGAATTTCCTAGATTTCCGCGGAACCACCGCCTGCAAGGCCCTTTGTCCCGGGCCGCAATTGAGAAACCATTTTTATCAGGTATTTCCGCGGATCCACGGCGCGCTTGCCTTTGCGCAGCTCGAAATGGAGCTGGGGCTCGGTGACGCTGCCGCTGCTGCCGACGCGGGCGATGACCTGGCCGCGCCGCACCCGCTCGCCACGGGCCACCAACAGGGCGTCGTTGTGGGCATAGGCCGTGATCCAGCCCCCCGCATGGCGCACCAGCAGCAGGTTGCCGAAGCCGCGCAGCTCGTTGCCGGCGTAGGCGACGACGCCGTGCTCGGCGGCCCGCACCGGCGCCCCGCGATCGGCCCGGATGTTGATGCCATCGTTGTGGAGGCCTTTGCCCTTGGCCCCGAAGGTCGAGATCACCGGGCCGCTCACCGGCCACTGGAAGCCGGTCCCGCCGCGGGCCGGCGGCGCCGGCACCGGGGCGGGCGGCGGCGGGCGGCGTTTGGCCGTGAACACGGGCTTCTTGGCCGGCTGCGCCTTGTCCCGCCGGGGTTTCGCGGCGGCGGACCTCGGCGCCGCGGTGCCGGGGATGCTCAGGCGCTGGCCCACATGGATGGTGTAGGGCGGGGTCAGCGCATTGGCGCGTGCCAGGGTGTAGGTATCGACGCCGTAACGCCTGGACAGCCCGTAGAGGGTGTCGCCCCGACGCACCGTATGGTGGCGCGGCGCCGGGATGGCCAGGCGCTGGCCGACGCGCAGGTGGTAGGGGGGGCGCAGGCGGTTGGCCTGGATGATGGCTCGTTGCGGGACGCCGTAGCGCCGCGACAGGCCCCACACCGTGTCCCCCTTGCGCACCGCGACCACGCCACCGGCGGGCAGCGGCGCCGGGGCCACCCGCTTGACCAGGCGCGGCCTGTCGTCGCCGGATATCTCCACCCATCCGCAGCCGGCCGGACCCAGCAGGCCGGCGACCAGCAGCAGCACGACGGCGGCGGCGTGTCTCATACCGCCGCGCCAACGACATGCCCCGTCGGGACATGTCATGCGAAGGCGATAGCGCTCAAACGCCACGCGGGCTTGCCGCCGCGCCAAAAAGGCGTTTCGCGAGTCAGGTCGTTGGCGCGCCGGTCTCACGGCCATGACGGAAGTATCACCGAGGGGGCGGCGGCCATCAATCCCGGGCCGACGCCTCCGGCACCAGGGGCACGAAGACCACCGGGCCCAGGTCGTCCACGTCGAAGCCGTCCGGCCCGCGGTGCAGGCGCAGCAGCCGCTGGTCGCGGCCGTCGATGCCCACCGGCACCACCATGGTGCCGCCCTCCTTGAGCTGGGCGAGCAGGGTCTCGGGCGGCCGGCTGGCGGCGGCGGTGACCATGATGCGGTCGAAGGGCGCCTGCTCGGGCCAGCCGGCGAGGCCGTCGCCGACCCGGCTGGTGATGTTGGGCAGACCGAGGCGGGCGAAGCGGCGCTCGGCCTCGGCCACCAGGTCGCGGCGGCGCTCCACCGTGTACAGCCGGCGGCACAGGCGCGACAGCACCGCGGCGTGGTAGCCGGACCCGGTGCCGATCTCCAGCACCTTCATGCGCTCGCCCACGTCCAGGGCCTCGGTCATGCGGCCGACCACCGACGGCGCGCTCACCGACTGGTGGGTGCCCAGGGGCAGGGCGACGTCGGTGTAGGCCTGATCTCGGAAGGGCTCGGGCACGAACAGGTCGCGGGGCGTGCGCTCCATGGCGGCCAGCACCCGGGTGTCGGTGACGCCGCCGCTGCGCAGCTCCAGCAGCAGCCGGATGGTCCGCGAGTCCGGTCCGGCGTGCTCGCCGCCGTCGGGAAGGCCGAGAAGGGTGTCCACCAACGCCATCCCGAAAGCAAAGCCGAAAAGGGTTTAAGAAAAGGTAATTGGGTGCGGAAGCTGGGTCAAACTGCCGCGTTCTCTTTCACAGCCGGATCGTCCGCTTCGCCTTCGCATTCGGACGAGATCAGCGGATGATTGGCAAGGGGATTTCTGATCTAACTCAGACAAAAGCGAACCTTCGACAAAGATCTGGAAAAACGCTGGCCATCGTCAACCTCGGACAGGAAACGGTGGATTGAATGCCACGATGCCCATTTTACCAAGCTCTCTGACCGAGTAGTTCTGAGAAGGCATATTTCCAATAGCTAAATCTCTTACCTCTCCATCGAGAGCCAAATCTATGGGTGTGACGTACGATATATCTGGGGCACCTTCCATGCTTGCGGTGTTAATAGCAAATACTGTACCGTCCCGCTGTGTTGCGACGGGGCCACCACTTGCGCCGCCATGAATATGCAAATCTGTCTCGAACACTGGCCAAGTTATTCTCACCATCCCTCAGTTTCTCCACGCTCCCCAGAGTGGAGGCAGTGGGGCGAAGGATTGGAAGATGGCCTGGAGTCGGCGGATACCGCGTTTGAACAGGGAGATCAGACTGCGGAACGCCTTGCGGGGCCGGTTGGCGGGGTGTTTTTTTCGGCGGGGGTGGGATGGTTTTCGGCGTCCCACATGCCGGTGGACACGGCCCAGTAGAGCGCCAGCGCCATGACCAGGATCAACCTCGAGAGCCGGTCGGGGTGCCGGATCTGGCTGTCTTCCAGGCCGAAGCCCCGGGTCTTGAAGTCGGAAAACAGGGCCTCGATGCCCCAGCGCAGCCCGTAATCGAAGGCCCGATATGCGCTCGGCGGCTCCGAGAGCGCGATGATCCAGGGTTCGGGATGACCCGGCTCGTGGACCATGGCGACGTTGGTCACGACGCGCTTTTCGGTGAGTTCGATGTCGGCAAGCATGTGCTCGCCCCGGGCGAAACACTCGGCCAAGGTGCTCTCGCCGCCGTCCTCGAACACCAGCAGGTCCTGCTTGAGCCGCAGGCGCCAGCCCCAGCCCCGGTCCCGGCACCAGGCGATCAGGGCGGGCGAGCCGTAGAAGCGGTCGCCCATCAGCACCGGCCTGGCGCCGTCCGGCACCATGGCCCGGGCCGCCTCCAGGGCCGCGCGCTGCTCCGCGAACCCAATGGCGCCTTGCGTCTCCTTGACCCGCCACACCAGCGGCAGCGCCCGCCCCCCAATGCGCACGCTCACCATCACCATCTGGTGGCGCGCCGTGGCCTTGCTCTGGTCGATGATCAGCACGATCGTCTGTCCCCCGGCGGCGACGCGCCCCAGCACGTCCCGGCCGTAGGGCGCCATCACCGCGTCCACCTCCACCCGCGGATTGGACAGCAACCGCTCGATCCACTGGTAGCGCTTGTCCACCCGTCCACAGGGCCGCGGCAGAGAGGCCGCCAGGTCCATCAGGTTCGCGCTGCGCACCTCCAGCATCGTCGCCACCAGAAGCCCGAGCTTGCCCCGCTGCGTCTTGCGCTGCCAGGGAAGCTTCGCCGCAAGGTCCGCCACAATCCCCCGCGCCACGTGCTCGATCCCACCCATCCTTCGGTCTCCGCCTGACAAAAGGGCGGACTCCTTGAATCACACACGGATTCTTCAGCGCAAGAGAAAACTGAGGGATGGTGAG
>JANQFP010000030.1 GCA_028277795.1 Rhodospirillales bacterium | reverse complement strand
GAGGCGGACAACGCGGAGACGTTCGCCGCCAACTTCGAGGACGCCGCGCAGGTGCTCTTCCCGCGCATCTACCGCGAGTTTACGACTCGCAACCTGGTGGTGATGGAGCTCTTCGAGGGCATCAAGCCGAACGATCCCGGGGTCCACGACCTCTTGAGCGAGGAGGAGCGCGACGAGGTGGTCGACCTCGGCGCCTCCGCGATCATCCGGATGCTCTACAAGGACGGTTTCTTCCACGCCGACCTCCACCCCGGCAACCTGATCATTCTGCCAGGGCCCAAGATCGCGTTCATCGACGTCGGCATGGTCGGCCGTTTCGACGACGAGCTGCGGCGCACGATGCTCTACTACTACTACTGCATGGTGATGGGCGACGCCGAGAACGGTGCTCGCTACCTGGCGTCGATCGCGGACTTCGGCGCCGATAGCGACCCCAAGGGCTTCCGCCGCGACGTCGAGGAGATCCTGCGGCGCTGGCACCGCACCGCCACGTTCGAGGATTTCTCGATCGGCCAGCTGATCCTCGAGTCGGTCGGCAAGGGTGCGCGCTACAAGATGTACTTCCCCGTCGAGCTCGTGTTGATGGTCAAGGCGATCGTCACGTTCGAGGGGGTGGGCCATTTCCTGCGCCCCGGATTCGACGTGGCCGAGGTCTCGCAGGCGCACATCAACAAGATCTTCCTGGGCCAGTTCAGCCCGCTGCGCATCGCCCGCGAAGGGTTGCGCGGCGCCCCCGAGCTCGTCGACGCCTTGATCAAGGCGCCGATGCTGGTCACGGAAGGGCTGCGGGTCCTCGAGGAGACCACGAAGAAGCCGCCGGAGAACCCCTTTGCCGGCATCCGCGGCACGGTGCTCGCCGGCTTCTGCCTGGTGGCCGGAGCGATCGTCGCGGCGATGCAGGGGCCGTGGCCGCTGTGGGCGGGGCTGTTCCTGGTAGGGGTGGTGCTAGCGGTGCGACGCGGAGTCTGAGGATGAACGGGGAGGGGCAGCCCGTCTCGCCGCCACCCGAGGGGGGCGCCGAGGAGACCGGTCCGGGCGCAACGGGCGACGTGGCCCGGGAGAGACCCGTCGCCTGGGAGCCACTCGAGCCCGACTACCTCCGCTCGGTCATCGGCGACCTCTTCGGGCCGCTCTCGGACAGCTACTTCCGGCCGCGGATCTTGCGGCTGGACCGCTTGCCGGAGGACGGCCCGCTGATCCTGGCCGGCAACCACAGCGGCAGCGCGTTCCCCTACGACGCGATGGTGCTCGACTCCCTGATGTACCGCCGCCGCGGCATGCGAGCCGAGGGCAAGTGCCGGGCGGTGTATGAGAAGACCCTGTCGACGAGCTGGTGGATGCGGCCCTTCGGCATCGACAATTTCTGGCGCCGCTGCGGCGGCGTCGACATGACGTTCGACAACTTCGACCGCCTGCTGGAGCGCGGCGAGAGGGTGCTCTACTTCCCCGAAGGGGTGCCAGGCATCGGCAAGGGCTTCCAGCGCCGCTACCAGCTGCAGCGCTTCTCCACCAGCTTCGTGCTGTTGGCGGCCCGCCATCAGGCGCCGGTGATCCCCCTCTACTCGGTCAACGCCGAGTGGGTGGTGCCGTTCTGCGTGATGGTGCCGTGGGTCGACCGCATCGCCCAGAGATTCGGTGTGCCGTTCCTGCCGCTGCCCTTCGGCCCTCTGGCGCTCCTCTTCCCCTGCCTCTGGTACCTGGCGCTGCCGGCGCGGATGACTTTCATCGTCGGCGATCCCGTCGACGTGCGGTCGATCGTGCTGGAAGAGGCCGGCGGCGACCTGGACGACGCCGACCGGCCGGCGCTCCGGCGGGCCGCCGACCGCATGCGACACGGGATGCAGAAGCGGCTGGACCGCTACGTCGAGCGCTTCGGCGGCCGCCCGTACCATCTCCGCTCCTACCTCCGCGCATGGCGGAGGCCGCGCGGCCGGCGGGCGTGGATGGTGCCGTTCACCTGGGTCTGGGCGTTCGTACGCCACGCCCGCGACCGCGACCGACCGCCTGCCGCGAATGCCGTCCACCGGGTGCTGCGGGACTGGGACCTCTTCGCCTACTACCTGCCGGGCGGCTGGTTGCTGCTCTCACTCGCGCGCCGGCTGCGGCGGCCGCCTTGCGGCTACCGCGGGCTCTCGAAGGAGGAGCAGCGAAAGCGCGAGGGCCAGTTCCTCTGGCACTTGAAGGAACGGCCGCTGCCGCCCAGATGACCGCCGGTGCCACGGCGCCCGCCGGCCAGTCGGTCACTTCCGGCCATGCGAGGCGGTAGCGCCCGGACCTGTGCCGGGCGTATGGGATGGGAGCGCCCTCCGGGCGCGGCATCTCAGCGCCCCCCACGGGTGGGGGCGCAACCGCTGCTCACAGCCGCGCGGGGACGACAGCCGGATTCACGTCCGCCGGTGTCCGGCCGCGGCCGTCAGCCGGTGGCTTCGAGGTAGGTGTCGAGCTGGTCCAGCAGCCCGTCGAGGCGGCGCAGCGACTCGTGGGCCGGGACCCGCGGTGGCTTCGGCCGCTCGACGTGCGTCCAGAGGTCGCGGT
>JANQFP010000212.1 GCA_028277795.1 Rhodospirillales bacterium | reverse complement strand
GCAAGGCGCTGGCCGAACGGGTCAACGACTGGTTCGGCAACCACTTCGGCACCCACGACCGCAAGCTGCACTCCCTGGTCCCCGGCGCCGTCTGAGCCCGGACGGTGCGGATGCGCGCGAGCCGCGCGTGTTCAGCATGACGCGCACCGCCCATGGTGGCTATGATGTCGCTGCCATGGTCTCCCGAGCGCTGTCCATTTGGGTGCGGGTTGCGATCGTCGGCCTGTTGCTGGCCGCTCTAGCACCGTCCGCGCCGTTGGCCGCCGACCAGCCCTCCCGCCCCAATCCGCTGGCCGGCCTGCCCTCGCCGCCCGGGCCGCACGTGCAGCGCCTGAAGGACCTGGCACCGGGGAGCTGGATCGAGCTGGGTGCGCCGTCGCCCGATCCCCGATGGGGCAAGGCCCGCGGCCGCACCTGGACGACCAACATGGCCTACGCGCCGTCCCTGAAGGGGGCCTTCCTGTTCGGCGAGGGGGTCCACGGATACGTCGACCCGCGGACGGGACGCTACATGGACGGGCTGTGGCTCTACGACATCATGGCCCACCGCTGGATCACCGTCCATCCGGGCACCGATACCCGCAACCCGCCGACCCTGACCGTCAACGCCGACGGGTTCGTCGCCGATGCGGACGGCAATCCCCTGCCCATCGCGACTTTGACCCATGGGTACGAGATGACGGCGTGGGACCCGGTGCGGCGCCGGTTCGTCAGTATGCCCGCCCGCGGCAGCAACTACTTCAAGCGGGCCCTGCCCACGTTCTATGCCTTCCTGGCCGAGGCTAAGGATCGGCTCAATCGCGACCACGCGGGCCCTTGGATGTTCGACGTGGACCGCGCTGTGTGGCTGAGGACGAAGACCAAGTCCCCATCCCCGGCCAGCATGCCCGGAGACACAGTCCTGTTCATTTCATCCGTCGACGCGCTGTTCTTCCGCCATGCCCGTCGGCGGGAGGTGTGGTTCTACCACCTCGCCCGGGAGGACTGGCGCCGCGCAGGGCCAACGGGCCCCAATCCGCCATTCGGAATCGACGCCACGTCCTGCTACGACCCGAAACGCGATCGGGTCTACCTCGGCGGCGGAGGCTACCCCGCCACCTCCGGACCCAACGCCCTGTGGACCTACGATATCAAGACCGATCGATGGGCCGACCCGGCTCCTGGCGGCTATGCCGTGGGAACCTACTATGGAACGAACGGCGCCATGCTCCATTGCGACCTGGCCGCCGATCAAGTGCTGCTGTTCCGCTACCGGGGCGAGGACAGGGGCGTGTTCGCCTACGACCCGGAAACCAACCAATGGCGGAAGAGCGGGGAACTGCCCGCGGCCTGGCCGGCCTTCCTGATCGTCAACGGCTCCAGCGGGTTCTATGCCCCGGACCTGAATGTCCATTTCTTCCACCTCGCCGGCGACAGCCGCGAAAACGGGCGCATCCTGGCCTACCGTCACACCGAGGGCGGCGCCGAACACCCCCGGTGAGTCGCGCTCCGAAGCAGGGCGGCCGATGGACCGGCCGTTCGCGGGCGACCGCCCGGGCCGTCATAAGTCGTTTCACCATCACGGCCTCTCAACTATCATGCGGGCGGCTGCCGGGCCCGCGGGGGATTGCCGCGGCGCGGTCTGAGGCTGCCCACCAGGATCGGCGCCGCGTCCGATGGGATGTCTCTCCCGCGCTCCGGACGACCACCACCGGCGGGCACGACCGTCTCCTGATGAGATCAGCCTCGCGCGACCGAAACGCAGCCCATGCTCAGACGCCTCATCGACTGGAACTTCGCCCTCAGCAACCGGATCGACCGACTCCTGCCGTACCGCTTCCGGAGTCAGCTCAAGCCGATCCATGAGAACCTGGTCGTCAGCCTGATGAACAGGCGGCCCGACCAGGCCGTGCTGGATGTCGGCGGCGGTCATCTGTGCCCGTTCGCGCGCCGGCGCTCGCCGGGACTGAACACGACGGTGTACGGGACGGACATCCTGGAAAGCCAGGTCCGCAACAACCGGGACGTCGACGGGGGCATCGTGGCCGACGCCGGCCGGTCGCTGCCGTTCAAGGACGGCGCCTTCGACATGGTGGTGACGCGGACGCTCATCGAGCACCTGCCGCACAACGAGACGTTCTTGGCCGAGACCGGCCGGGTCCTGAAGCCCGGCGGATATTCGGTGCACGTGTTTCCCGGCAAGTTCGCCCCCTTCGCCCTGCTCAACGTCGCCCTGCCCGACGCGGTGGCGCGGAAGCTGCTGTTCTTCTTCTTTCCCCATTGGAGAGAGGAAGGCGGCTTCAAGTCGTTCTATCACAACTGCTACTATCCGAGGATCACGAACCTGCTCAAGCAGTCCGGGTTCGAGATCGCCGAAATACAGCTCCGGTATTATCAGTCGATTTACTTCAAGCCCATCTTTCCGATTTATCTCTTGTCCCTGCTGTACGACCTGACGCTGTGGGTGTTCCACGTCAAGCCGTTGAGTTCGGAGCTATTGGTCATCGGCCGCAAGCGGTAGCCGTCTTCGCCCCTACCGCAGCGTGATGGTCCCGGTGTCCGAGGCGAAACCGACCACCAGGATCTGTTCGGGCTGCAGGGTGACGTCGCGGGCGAAGACGTGCTTGAAGTCCTCGGTGTCGCCCCGGTCGCGCATGCGCACGGTCAGGCTGTGGGAGCCCGCCGGCACCGCCACCGTGTGATAGAAGTTGGAGTGCCCGTCCCCGGCCAGGCCGGCCGGCTTGACGCTGTCCCGGTACAGCAGGGTCCCGTCCAACTCCATCTCGAAGAACACCGGCCAGCGTTCCCGCGAGCACTTCTTCGGCGCCCGCATGTTGGGCGGCAGCTTCATCAGCTCCTCCCGGGTGCGCTTGCGGCATTCCTCCTTGCGCTGGCCCGGATGGCTCAGGCTGACCTTGATCAGGGCGTGGTCGGGGGCCATGGCGGCATAATCGGGAGCGTTGGAGAAGTAGCCGATGCCGACGGCGAACAGGGCGTAAGTGACGGCCTGTCCGGCCCACTGCAAGGGGCCCAGCGAGACCCGGCGGCGCATCTTGACCTGGGTGCCGGCGCGGGCCCGCTTCTCCTCGAGGCGGGCCTTCTCGGCCCGCTCCTCCTCCTTGAGCCGTTCCCGCGCCTCTTTGATCTCGGGCGGCGGGAACAGCATGTCGCGCAGGCCCACCACCCGCCATACGATGGTCACGAACAGCGGCAGGAAGACCACCAGGGGCACCACGTAGAACACCGGCACCCCGGCGAACCGCATGCTCAGGAGATCAAACATCAGGCGCCTCCCGCGGCGCGGCGCGGCGCCTCTTCGGCCGTGTCGGGCAACGCCGCCAGCTCGCCCTGGAAGCGCTCGACCGCGGCCTCCAGCTTGGCCCGGTCGGTGGGCGCCGCCCACGAGACCCGCAGGCGCTCGCGCGGCACCCGCTCACGCAGGTAGGGATCGCGCTCGCCGGCGATGCGCTCCATCATCCAGCGGTCGCCGAAGCGGTTGAAGCAGTCGCACTCCCGGCAGCCGGTGATCAGCACCCCGTCGGCGCCGCCGCGGCTGAGCACGAAGTCGATGAACGACGGCGGCAGCATGGAGATGCACGGCAGGCGCACGCCGCGCACCCCCGGCCGCTCCACCAGTGGCGGGTCGACCCCGTGATCGCAGCCGAAGACGATGATGTGGGGTTCGGTCTCCGGCACCTCGGCGCGCGCCTTCTCCATGGCCTTGACCGTGATCTCGCGCACATGCGCCAGGCTGAAGTCGGGCAGGTCGATGCCGGTGGTCAGCTTCTCGGTGCGGCGGAACGGGGTCGACGTGGGGCAGGCGCCGACGCAGATGCCGCAGGCGGTGCACAGGTCGGGGCGCACCACCGCCTCCTGCTCGAAGGGGCGGCCATCGGTGCGCGGCTGCATGGTCACCGCGCCGAAGGGGCAGTCGAGGAAGCACCGGGTGCAGCCGTTGCAGAAGTCCAGATGGACCTCGGCCGCCTTCGGCTTCTTCAGCGGCGGCATCCACGGCAACGCCGCCACGAAGAAGGAGACGCCGACGGCCAGCGCCCACATGGCCCCCGGCCCCCAGGCGTCGAAGGCCGGATACAGCACCATGTAGAACCAGTCGAGGCCGAGCTCCGTGGGCGTCGTGCCCAGGTCGGCCGGCGGGTGGCTGACCGCCGGCTTGGCCAGGGACAGGACCGTCAGCATGAGCAGCACGCCGATGGCCAGGCCGCGCGGCGGATTGATGCGCGGCTGGCTCACCCTGAGCACGTGGATCCACATGATGAACAGCAGGAACAGAGGCCCGAAGATGTGGATGAACAGCAGCAGGGTGAAGAAGCGGTCGCCCAGGCTGCCGCGGGTGAGGAAGTTGTTGGCCACCGGCTTGCCGAAGATGCCGAGCCAGTCCAGCCATTCCATGGAGGCGATGGCGATGTACTGGGCGAGCTGGTCCCACACCAGCCAATAGCCGCTGACCCCGGAGACGTACAGGAACCAGATGATGGGCACGCCGGTGAACCAGGTGAACCAGCGCACGTCCCGATAGCGGTCGAAGATGAACTCGCGGGTCAGATGCAGGGCCATGGTCACCACCATGGCGTCGGAGCCGTAGCGGTGCAGGCTGCGCATGACGCCGCCCAGGTACCACTGCTCGTGGGTCATGTACTCGACGGACTCGTAGGCGCCGGCCACCGAGGTGTCGAACAGGATGTAGACGTAGATGCCGCTGACGGCGACGATCCAGAACAGGTAGAAGGACAGGGTCCCCATCTGGCGCAGCGGGTTCCACTCCGGCCCGAACGGACGGTCGAACAGCCCATCCAGAAACAGGAAGGCGGTCTGCAGCGGACGGCGGATGGAGGTCACGACCCGGAGCTCCTGGCCCGGCGAAGGTTGGTCCGGGCGCCGGGCCCGGTTATGGCGCACATGGCGATAGTAGGCATTGACGGGGATCAACCGTTGGGCGGCGACGCCGGCGACCTCGCGCGTTTCCCACGGTCGCGCAAGATGCGCCACCAGTTGCGCCCCACGAACCAAGCCATCGCCAGGATGATGCCGGCACCGACGATGAGGCGCACGAAGATGCCGTAATCGAACCGGTAGCGGTCGCCCGCCGGATCGTAGATGGTGCAGAATAGCCGCACCTTCTTCACCAGGTCCTCGACGCTGGCGAAGGGCGAGGTGGTGCCGAACACCAGCTCCTTCAGGGGATCGACCAGCTTCGGCGTTTCGAAGCTGGCGCCGTAGACCTGCCGGTAGACCCGGCCTTCGGCGTCGAGCACCGTGGTCTGGTCGATGTGGTCGAAGCCCTTGGACGAGGGGAAGAAGACGAACCCAAGGTCGTCCGTCAGCCCCGCCACCTGCGGCAGGTCGCCGCTGAGGAACTGCCAGCGGTCGTCGTTGATGGCGTACTTGCGGGCGAAGGCGCGCATGCGCTCCGGCGTGTCGGCGCCGGCATCGAAGCCGACGGTGATCACCGAGAAGCTGTCCGCATCGAGGGCGTCCCAGGCGGCGCCCACCGCCTCGGCGAGGGTGCCGGTGGTCACCGGGCAGGCGTAGGCGCAGCTGGTGTAGACCAGGCTGACCACCAGGGGCTTGCCGCGGAAGTCGGACAGCCGGACCGGCTTGCCGTCGGTGTCGCGCAACTGGAAGTCGCCGATCGACCGCCCGATGGCCGCCTGGCTGATGGCCAGGGCCTGCTCCTCGGTCACCGGCCCGTCGGCGGCGAGGGCGGACGCCGCGAAGCAAAGAAGCCCGGCGGTCATCAACCAGCCGAGCCCCCCTGCACGTCTGTCTGTCGGTCGTCGCAGCACGACCATGGGCCTCCGAGGGGAGCGGGGGCGGACGGCCGAAAGCCGCCCGCCCCCGTCACCTTACGACAGTCCCCACACGCTGGCGAGGTAGTTCCAGTTGACGAAGTAGTAGAGCACGAAGGCGGTGAGGAAGATCATCGCCAGCACGAAGGTCCCCGGCACCGCCATGGTCCCGGCGCTGCCGTAGCTGCTGACGGGACCCGCCGCCACCGGCTCCTCGGGCGCCGGCGCCGCCGGTGCCGGCACCTTGGGTTTCCCGAACAAGAGCGTGCCCACCATGTTGAGGATGAAGATGGCCGCGCCCAGGGAGCCGATCACCGCGGCGACCCCGTTCAGGCCCATCATCAGGTAGACGCCGGCCGGGAAGTCGAAGCCCAGGGTGGCGTCGGCGAAGGTCATGTCCCAGTGGCGGCGCGGCGCGCCGAGGGTGCCCGCCCCCATCTGGAACAGGGCCGCCAGGCTCATGCCGATGCCGAACAGGTAGGGCTGCCACTTGGCCAGCCCGGGCAGCACCAGCTCCTTCTGCCACAGGGTCGGCACCAGCCAGTAGGCCAACGCCATGAAGGCCAGGGTCGTCCCCGTCACCACGGTGGCGTGGAAGTGGCCGGGCACGTACATGGTGTTGTGGGTGATCAGGTTGAGCTGCTCGGTGCCCATCATCACGCCCGAGATGCCGCCCAGGAAGCCGAACGACACCACCGAAATGGCGAAGCCGGAGAACACCGGGTTGCCCCACGGCGCCTTGGCCAGCCACTCGAACAGGCCCTTGTTGAAGCCCTTCTTGCGCTGCGCCGCCTCCACCGCGCCGGGCACGGTGAGACCGTGGATCATGCTGCCCAGCACCGCCAGATAGAGGGCGTAGGAGGTGTTGAAGATCTTGTACTCGGAGCTCAGGCCCGGCTCCACCAGCAGGTGGTGGGCGCTGGCCAGCTGCAGGAACAGGATGTAGAGGAAGAACGCCGTGCGGCTGACCTTCTCGCTCAGCGGCTTGGCCCCGAACAGGATGGCGGCGATGGCGTACCAGCACGAGATGTGGGCGGCCACGTTGATCTGCTGGGACGAATGCCCCATGCCCCACCAGATGACCTTGTACATCACCGAATCGATGGACGCGATGTAGTCCATGGACCAGAACAGGGTGGGCACCAGGATGACGGCGCCGGCGCCGATGGTGAACACGGCGATGATGGCGGCGGTCAGGGCGCCGAAGGTGACCAGCGGGACGGAGCCCTCGTAGGTGCGCTCCTTCTTGGCCACGTAGAGGGTGGCGAAGAACACGAAGCAGCCGATCAGGGCGCCGACGGCGAACAGGATGATGCCCAGGTAGAAGTCGGGCGCCGCCTTCATGGGCACGTAGGACGTGAACATGACGCTGGAATCGCCCCGCAGCACCGCGACGTTGGTGATGGCGGCGCCGATCAGCATCAGCCAGTACCCCAGCCAGGCGAACTTGGGCCCGGCCAGGCGCGAGTTCAGCAGCACCGCGGACGCGAAATAGAGCAGCGCGATCTCGAAAAAGATGATCCAGACCAGCAGCGCGTCCAGCCCGTGGGCCGTGAGCGCCAGGTAGAACCACTCGGCCGGCAGCAGGTGCACCTCGGGCCAGCGGGTCAGCGCCACGCCGAGGCCGAACAGGCCGCCCACCAGCAGGAACACGACCGACGTGACCGCGTTCCACTTGATCAGCCTGTCCGCCGGCAGGTGGATCTTGAAGCCGGTGTCGGGACAGGTGCGAAATTCTCCGTTCATCTCTGGGCCCCCCTCACTTCTCGACCACGTAGATCTTGCCGACCATGGTGTGGTGGCCGATGCCGCAGAACTCGTTGCACACCACCGCGTACTCGCCGACGCGGTTGGGCGTCACGGTGAACACCATCTCGTAGCCGGGATGGACCTGGATGTTGATGTTCTCGGGCAGCAGCGACCAGCCGTGCTGCCAGTCCAAGGACGACAGATGGAAACGGTAGCTCTGCCCCTTGACCAGCTCGATGATGGGATACCACTCCCACAACCGGCCAAGCTGGTAGGCGTCGCCACCGGCCGGCGGACGGACCACCGGGATGCCGGTGTCGCCTTCCTCGCGCACCGTGTACTTCTCCACCTCCGCCTCCACCTTCTCGGCGTAGGCGTCGGGAGTGATCTTGTAGGCCTCGTTGGACAGGTTCTGCTCACCGGCGAAATGCCAATACGGCATCATGAAGAACATGATGAGCGCCCAGACCAGGGCCAGGGTGACCCAGATCACCTCCGATCGTTCGACCGGTTCCTTCCACCACACCCGCTCCGCGGGAGGAAAGATTGCCATAATGCCCCCCTATCGCTGCCTATTGCGCCACCGGAATGGCGACCACTTCCATCACGCCCCAGATGATGTAGAGCACCGTGGGCAACGCGACTCCGATGAGCAGCAACAGGAACGGGCTGTCCAGGAGCTGCTGCATCATGGGCACGGGCTCTTCCGCGCCTGGTGCCTGCTCGGCCATGGATGTCCTCCTCGTCCTTGGTCGTCGGCGGACAGGCGCGGCCACGCGCAACACGCGCGGTTGCGACTCTCCCCGTCTTTATCAGCCACAGCACGAGGATTGGCGCCTTAACCGAAGTCAAGGGCGGCGAAGACGGGAGCGTCGCAGTGCCAGGGGCCGACCCGGCTGGGACATTCGGACTGGCGATTAGGAGGGCTTATCGAAGCTGGCTCTCGGGCACCCGAAACACGCCCTTGATGCATTCGGGGTTGCGCACACTAATCTGAATGTGGGTCTTCTGATGGAAGCCGCTCCCCTCGTAAATAGGGGCGCCTTCCTGAAATACGCCGCGAACGGAATCCACTGCGGGATCACCCGAGTTTTCCCTGATGAAATGAAATGTGCGAATCACGGCGCAGTCCAGGTTCCGCCTCAGCGCATCGCCGCTGTTTTTCGGCATCTCCGCGCCAGCCGTTTCAACGATTTTGGTCAACTCCTGGTGCGCTCTCGCCACCTGCTGGACACCGGCAGACGTCGTAAGGTCCAAACAAAGCCCCAGATCGATCACGGCGCCAATGACGAATGGGTCCTTGATGTTCAGGTTCCGGCGCTTGTCGCGCGCTTCGGCCGCAAATTCGAGGCCCCGTATCGGGTTAGCCTCCCAGAAGTAGATACCCGGCCCAAGCCAATCGTAGTCGTTTTGACTTCTTTTGAACGGAGTCCCCGACAAAAGCGTTTCGGCAGCCGCCTTGTCGCAGCCGTGGTAGCCCAGCACGAACGATGACGAGAGTCTGTGCAACTAACCCCTGTAGTTCTTGGTCAGCCGTCCGGTTTTCGTGTGGGTGCCCAGAATCACCAACGTATCGCGCGCCGTTTTCTTGGATTTCGCCGCGGATCGTCCAACCTTGTAGGCCGCTGCTTCGAATCGGTCCGCGTCCGCCTGAGTGAGCGCCGAACCCACTACGCGCGTCGTTGCGTGCTCGGTGGATTTCACCGTTTTCCGAGTCTTCGCCCGCGGCGTCAGAGTTGAACCTGCCAGGCCCTTGCTTGCGGGTTTGTCGGTGTTTTGTTTCTTCTGCGCCATCGCCGACTCCATCGTCCGCCACGTTCGACCGAAAGCATGGATTGACCTCATGATCATATCACAGGTTTCCGGGTGTGCCCCATACGGCCATGATCGATTGACATCCATTGGCAATCTGGGTAATTTATCCTATAAATAAGTTGGCTTCCCGTTTACGCCTTATGGAACAAAGGATAATGATGGGAAAAAATGTTTACATATGTTCACATCTGCCGACATTCGCTGACAATTTCACGGCCGAATTCGCGATTTTCTCTTTTTACGTCAACGTGTTGTGCCGGAATGCCTGTCGCAAGGCGGACGATGTGGGTCACCGGATGCGGCTCCCGGGTGCCCGCCTACCCTTTTCCTCCGCCCGCCGAGTCTCCTAAGCTGCGGAACGATTTGGGGGAGGACCGATGAAAGCTCTGCCAATCCTCGCCGCGCTCGCCCTGGCGATGCTGGGTCGGGCCGTGCCGGCGGCCGAGATCGCCATTTCCTGCGGCGCTGTGGGCCAGGAGCTGGCCCTGTGCCGGGAAGGAGCCGAGGCGTGGGCCGAGCGCACCGGGCACACGGTCACCGTGGTCTCGACCCCGGCGTCGGCGACCGAGCGCCTGGCGCTCTACCAGCAACTGCTGGCGGCCCAGGCCCCGGACATCGACGTGTTCCAGATCGACGTCATCTGGCCGGGCCTTCTGGGCGCCCATTTCGTGGACCTCAAGACCCAGGCCGACGCCGAGTCGTTAGCGGCCCACGTGCCCGCCATACTGGCAAACAACGTGGTCGGCAACCGCCTGGTGGCCATGCCCTGGTTCACCGACACCGGGCTGCTCTATTACCGCAAGGACCTGCTGGACAAGCACGGCGCTGCAGTGCCCGCCACCTGGCAGGCGCTCACCGAGACGGCGGCCCGCATCCAGGCCGCCGAACGGGCCGCCGGCAACGGGCGCCTGTGGGGCTACGTGTGGCAGGGCCGGGCCTACGAGGGGCTCACCTGCAACGCCCTGGAATGGATCGACGCCCACGGCGGGGGCACCATCGTCGGCGACGACGGGGCCGTGACCGTCAACAACCCCCGCGCCGCCGCCGCCCTTGATCTGGCCGCCTCCTGGGTCGGCGCCATCTCGCCGCCGGGGGTGCTCAACTACCAGGAGGAGGAGGCCCGTGGCGTCTTCCAGTCGGGGAACGCCGTGTTCATGCGCAACTGGCCCTATGCCTGGTCCCTGGTCAACGGCGCCGACAGCCCGGTGCGCGGCCGGGTCGGCATCGCCCCCCTGCCGCGCGGCGGACCGGACGGCAAGCCCAGCGGCGCCCTCGGCGGCCAGACCCTCGCGGTATCCAAGTACTCGCGCCACGTCGACGCGGCGGCCGACCTGGTGCTGTACCTCACCGGAGCCGATGAACAGAAGCGCCGCGCCATCGTCGGGTCCTTCAACCCCACCATCGCCGCTGTCTACGCCGATCCCGAGGTCGCTGCCGCCAACCCGTTCCTGTCCGGCCTGGCCGACGCGGTGTCCGGTGCGGTGGCGCGCCCGTCGCGGGTCACCGGCAAGCGCTACAACAGGGTGAGCACGGCCTTCTGGAACGCCGTCCACGCCACCCTGAGCGGCGACGGCGACGGCGCCGCCAACCTGGCCAAGCTGGAGAAGGACCTGGACCGGCTGCGCCGCGGCGGTCGGTGGTGAGGGGCCATGCGCCTGCAATTCCTGGGCAGCGGCGACGCCTTCGGCAGTGGCGGTCGTTTCAACACCTGCATGCGGGTGTCGGGTGCCGGCGCCGACGTCCTGGTCGATTGCGGCGCCTCGTCGCTGATCGCCATGAAGCGGTTCGGGGTGGCGCCCAATGACGTCGGCGCCATCCTGATCACCCACTTCTACGCCGACCATTTCGGCGGCCTGCCGTCCTTCCTGCTCGATGCCCAGTTCTTCTCCAAGCGGCGGGCGCCGCTCACCATCGCCGGCCCGGCCGGCCTGCGGGATCGGCTGCCGGCGGTGATGGAGGCCTTCTTCCCTGGCTCGTCGGCCACCCGGCCCAAGTTCGATCTGTCCCTGGTCGAGCTGGAGGACGGGGTGGAGACCGCCATCGACGGCCTCGCCGTCACCGCCTATCGGGTCAATCCGCGCTACGACGACCCGTTCCTGGCCTATCGCGTGGTGGCCGGGGACCGGGTGTTCGCCTATTCCGGCGACACCGAATGGTGCGACGGCCTGGCCGCGGCGGCCCGCGACGCCGACCTGTTCGTGTGCGAGGCCTACTTCCGCGACAAGGCGGTGGCCATGCATATGGATCTGGCGACCCTGGAGGCGCACCTGGCGGACATCCGGCCGAAACGCCTGATCCTCACCCACATGAGCGACGACATGCTGGGGCAGGTGGAGTCCCTTCCCTACGAGACGGCGGAGGACGGGACGGTTGTGGAGTTCTGAGCCGCCGGCCGCGGCCTCCCCCCTCACCCGCGCCCGGGTGCGCGCCGCCTGGGCGTTCGTCACCCCCATGCTGGCGGTGCTCGCCCTGGTCGCCGGCTGGCCGCTGCTGCGCACCGTATGGCTGGGGTTCACCGACGCCGAACTGGCCGGCATGGGGGACGCCACCTGGGTCGGCCTCGACAACTACCGGATCCTGGTGGGCGACGGCACCTGGTGGCGTGCCGTCGGGAACACCGTCTGGTTCACCGTGGTCTCGGTGGCCCTGGAGACGGTCCTCGGCCTCGCCATCGCGCTGGTGCTCGCGGCGCCCTTTCCCGGCCGCGGCCTGGCCCGGGCCGCCGTGCTGGTGCCGTGGGCCATCCCGACCATCGTCTCGGCCAAGATGTGGGGGTGGATGCTGCACGACCAGTTCGGCCTCATCAACGACGCCCTGCTGGGCCTGGGCCTGATCGCCGAGCCGGTGGCGTGGACCGCCGACCCCGACCTGGCGCTGTGGGCGGTGATCGCCGTCGACGTGTGGAAGACGACGCCGTTCATGGCGCTGCTGCTGCTCGCCGCCCTGCAGATGCGGCCCCGCGAGTGCTACGAGGCGGCACGGGTGGACGGCATCCACCCGGTGGTCGTGTTCTTCCGCGTCACCCTGCCGCTGATCCGTCCCGCCCTGGTGGTCGCCGTCGTGTTCCGTGCCCTCGACGCGCTCAGGGTGTTCGACCTCATCTACGTGCTGACGTCGAACAGCGAGGCCACCATGTCCATGTCGGTCTACGCCCGCCAGCAGCTCATCGACTTCCAGGACGCCGGCGTCGGCTCCGCCGCCGCCACCCTGCTGTTCCTGGTGGTCGCCGTGTTCACCGTGATCACCATCATGGCCGGGCGCCTGGACATCACGGAGGGCGCGCGATGAGGCGCACGGCCGCCCGACTCGGCCTGTGGCTGCTGGTCGCCGCCATCGTCGTCTTCGCGGTGTTCCCCTTCTACTACGCCGTCGTCACCTCGCTGAAGACCGGCTCCGGGCTGTTCCGGGTCGACTACTGGCCGATCGACGCCACGCTGGCCAACTACCTCGCCGTGTTCCGCGAACAGCCCTTCGGGCGCAACATCCTCAACTCCATGGGTGTGGCGGCGCTGACCGTGGCCGTCTCCCTGGCCCTGGCCCTGGCGGCGGCCTACGCCTGCGCGCGGGTGGCCTTCCGCGGCCGGGGGCTGCTGCTGATGAGCATCCTGTCGGTGTCCATGTTCCCCCAGGTGGCGGTGCTGTCGGGCATGTTCGAGCTCATCCGCGGCTTGGGCCTCTACAACAGCCTGCCGGGCCTGGCGCTCAGCTACATGATCTTCACCCTGCCGTTCACCGTGTGGGTGCTGACCACCTTCATGCGCGAGCTGCCCAAGGAGCTGGAGGAGGCGGCCATCGTCGACGGGGCCGGCCCGTGGACCGTGGTCACCCGGGTCTTCCTGCCGCTGCTGGCGCCGGCGCTGGCGGCCACCGGGCTGCTCGCCTTCATCGCGGCATGGAACGAGTTCCTGTTCGCGCTCACCTTCACGCTGTCCAACGAGCAGCGCACGGTGCCGGTGGCCATCGCCCTGATGAGCGGGGCCAGCCGCCACGAGCTGCCGTGGGGAAACATCATGGCGGCCTCGGTGATCGTCACCGTGCCCTTGATCGCCCTGGTGCTGGTCTTCCAGCGGCGCATCGTCGCCGGCCTCGCCGCCGGCGCCGTGAAAGGCTGAACCATGGCCGAGGTGACGCTCAAGGGCGTGGGCAAGCGGTTCGGCGCCACCGACGCGGTCAAGGACGTGAACCTGACCGTGGCCGACCGCGAGTTCGCGGTGTTCGTCGGGCCGTCCGGGTGCGGCAAGTCCACCCTGCTGCGCCTGATCGCCGGCCTCGAGGAGGCCAGTACTGGCGAGCTGCTGTTCGACGGCCAAAGGGTCGACCACCTGGCGCCGGCGCGGCGCGGCATCGCCATGGTGTTCCAGTCCTACGCGCTCTATCCCCACATGACCGTCTACGACAACATGGCCTTCGGACTGCGCCGCACCGGCCTCGACCGGCAAGGCGTCGAGAAGCGCGTCAAGGCGGCGGCCGACACCCTGCAGATCGCCCACCTGCTGGACCGCAAGCCCAAGGCGCTGTCGGGCGGCCAGCGCCAGCGGGTGGCCATCGGCCGTGCCATCGTGCGCGAGCCCCGGGTGTTCCTGTTCGACGAGCCCCTGTCCAACCTGGACGCCGCGCTGCGGGTGCAGATGCGGGTCGAGATCAAGCGCCTGCACGCGGCGCTCGGCACCACCATGGTCTACGTAACCCACGACCAGGTGGAGGCCATGACCCTGGCCGACCGCATGGTGGTGCTCAACGACGGCGCCGTCGAGCAGGTGGGCGCACCCCTCGACCTCTACCACCGCCCGCGCAACCGCTTCGTGGCCGGCTTCATCGGCTCGCCGCGCATGAACTTCCTCGACGTCACGGCGGGCGGCGATGGCACCGTCGCCCTGGCCGGTGGCGGCTGGCTGCCGGTGCCGGCCGCGGAGCGCGCCGCCGGCGGCCAGCCCCTCGCCCTCGGCATCCGGCCCGAGCACGTGGTTCTGGGAGGCAGCGACCTGGAGGGGCGCGCGGTCCTGGTGGAGCGTCTGGGCGGCGGCACCCTGGTCCACCTGGAGCTGGCCGACGGCGCCACCCTGACGGCGGCCACCGACGGCGCCTCGCCGGTGCGGGGCGGCGAGCCCCTGGGTGTGGGCCTGCCGCCGCCGTCCTGCCACCTGTTCGACGGCGCCGGTCTCGCCCTGGAGGCGCCACCGTGAGCGGGCCGCGAAAACGCCCCTTGGCGGACGTCCGGCCATCCCCTACATAACCCTTGTTTTTCGGAATCCCTCCCATGACCGCACTCGACGATCCTCTGGCCCTGCTGGGCGACCTGGTTGACCGGGCCCGGTCCGCCGGCGCCGATGCCGCCGATGCCGTGTTCATCGACGGCGTTTCGGTGTCCACGACCCGGCGCCTCGGGCAGACCGAGAAGCTGGAACGCTCGGAAGGCAGCGACCTGGGCCTGCGGGTGTTCATGGGCCGGCGCCAGGCGGTGGTGTCGTCGTCGGACACCGGGGCCGAGGCCCTGGCCGAGCTGGTGGAGCGCGCCGTGACCATGGCCCGCGCCGTGCCCGAGGATCCCTACGCGGGCCTGGCGCCGCCCGAGCTGCTGGCCGACGACGCCGACGAGTTGGAGATCTGCGACCCCGACGAGCTGGCGCCCGAGACCCTCGACGACTGGGCCGCCCGCGCCGAAGACGCGGCCCGCGCCGTACCCGGTGTGACCAA
>JANQFP010000195.1 GCA_028277795.1 Rhodospirillales bacterium | reverse complement strand
ACGCTGGACGATGGGCCGCCATCGCCGGCGCGCGTCCTCCTGCCGAGGAAACGGGAAACACGATCGTATGGGTACCTTATGTCTCATCCAGACCACTAGAGCCTCGGAGCCGGCTGTTTCAGGCCGCGGAGCGACGTACCGCTTCTGATCCGACTCGGACGTTCGGGCGGGCCGCCGGCGCGGCGTTTCCGATACCCCTTCTTTGTCATCCTCGCTACATTCGGCCCGCCTTGATCGGAGGGAGCGAATGGCGGAGGCAGGCCTCGACCGGAAGCTCGCCGCTATCTTCTATGCCGACGTAGCCGGTTACAGTCGGCTGACAGGTGCCGACGAAGAGGGAACGCACAAGACCCTTAGCGCCTATCTCGACGCCATCTCCACCCTCATCGAAAGCCGTGGCGGACGTGTCCTGCATTATGCCGGTGACGCGATCCTGGCTGAGTTCGCCAGCATCGTCGTTGCAGTGAGCTGCGCCGTCGATATCCAGCGCGACCTCGCGGCCCGCAATGAGGACCTGGCGGACGACCGCAAGGTCCTGTTCCGCGTCGGCGTCAATCTTGGCGATGTGATCGTCGACCGCGACGAGTTGTACGGCGAAGGTGTCAACGTGGCGGCCAGGCTGGAGAGCCTCGCCGAACCGGGTGGCATTTGCGTGTCGCGAAAGGTCGTGGACGAAGTTCAAGACAAGCTGGATCTGGGCTTCGCGTTTCTGGGGGAGAAGAAGGTCAAGAACATCGAAAAGCCAGTGAATGCCTACCAGGTCCTTCTCGACCCCGCTGACGCGGGTAGGGTGTTGGGCGCGACAAAGGGGCGCCCCTCATTTCGCTGGCAGTGGATTGCCCCTTTGGTTGTTCTCGCATTGGTGATGGGCGTTGGCGGCACGGTGACTTGGCTCGATCTTGGGAAACCCGACGTTCAGCCTCCCTCCGACACGATGATGGCCTATCCGCTTCCGGAAAGGCCCTCGATCGCGGTGCTTCCGCTTTTGAACCTGAGCGCGGATCCCCGGCAGGAGTACTTCGCTGACGGAATCACGGATGACCTCATCACCGATCTTTCCAAAGTCGCGGGTTTGTTCGTGATCGCAAGCAACTCCGCGTTCGCTTACAAGGGGCGGGCGGTGAACGTTCAGGACGTGGCCCGTGAACTCGGAGTTCGCTATGCCCTCAAAGGCAGCGTTCGGCGCTCCGGAGACCTTCTGCGCATCAATGTCCAGCTAATCGACGGGACAACGGGCGGACACGTTTGGGCCGAACGCTACGACGGACGGCTTGGCGACGTGTTCGCCTTGCAGGACCAGGTATCTCAAAAAGTCGTCAAGGCGCTGGTGCAGCAATTCCTGCCCACTGAAATCGAGCAGTTGACGAGACGAGAGACCGGCGACGTCGCCGCACATGATGCCTATCTTCGTGGTCTAGCGCTCTACCGGCGCGGAGGACCCGACGACATCGCCGCGGCCGTTAGGGCGTTCACGCGCGCTCTCGAACTCGATCCCGACTACCAGCATGCCGCGACGGCCCTAGCCAAGGCCTATGTCCAGGCCAGTATCGGCCCGCAAGCCTACGCCGATGCACTCGGCACTCATTGGTCCGAGGGATTGGCGCGGGCCTGGGCACTGCTCAGCGGCAACGCAGGGCGGACCGATCCTGGCCGCCACGTCGTACGATCCTGGCTCGCGCTGCGCAAACACCAACACGATCTCGCATTGGCCGAGGCCCGTCGGGCGCTGGTGCTCCAGCCGAATGACGCTGAAGCCATGGCGGCCCTGGCCGAGGCCGAGATCTTTGCTGGACGAGCAAATGAGGGTAAGGACAAGGCGGTCCGCGCCATGCGGCAAGATCCTGGTTCGCCGGCTCGCGCGCTATACCTCACGGGCTTGGCTGCCTTCGCCCTTGACGACCCGGAAACAACGGTGCAGGCGATTCAAAAGGCAATCGCGGCGGCACCGGCGCGCCAGGCCGAGTTCTCGGGCGTGCTGGCCGCAGCGCTTGGCCAACTCCATCGATCCGATGAAGCGCGTGCCGCCTTCGAGATCTTCGCGAAGGGCTATCTCGACCGACCCTCCATGTCGTGGAGAATCAGCCCCGCGCAGTTCCAAAATCCAAGGTTTCATACTTGGCGCAATATCGACCTCGCATGGGCGGTTTTCACCCATCCGTTCCGGGACCCTTTGGTACAGGAGCGGTTCGCCCGAGGCCTGAGCGCGGCAGGGGCGCCCGAGGGGGTAGCCGGCTACATCTCACTGCACCGTGGCAACCGGTTGAACGGTACGGAGATCGAGAACCTGCTTTTCGGAACGAGGATCGCCGGGGGCGACTTTTGGCTGGCGGAGTCACGGTGGTGGCAAGACCGCGATCCCGACGGTGCAGTGACTCATGGAGGGGCCTCGGTCCATGTCGGCCCTCCCGACCCACCTCGCGGTGTCGGTGAGACGCGCGAGAACCTGCTGTGCGAGAATTGGGGGCTGGGGGAGAGGCGCAGCGAGATCTGCGTGACGATCTACCGCATTCTAGACAATCGTTCGCGCCTCAGGTGGGGAGACTACGTGATGGTTACCGATATCGGCCCCTTCCCCTTCTCGGCGGCGGAATAGTCGGACGAGCTGGATGAGTTGGCGACGTTATCGGCTTTTCATCCACGTCTCGTAGCGTTTCCCGACCCGCTCGCCATTCTTCGCCCACCATTCTGGATCGGCAATGATAGAGCGTTCGATCACCTCAGCCCGGTCAGGCAAGTGGGGAAGGACATCCTGCCCTGAATGAAACCAGGGCTCGTTTTGTCTGATGATGGCGAGCGCCGAACGGCGCATGGGGCCATAGGGAATCCACCGGGCCTGCTCTGCCTGCGCTTTGGCGGAGGTGGCGATGCGCAGGAACGCGAGCGCTGCGTCTCGGTTCGGCGACCCCTTGACGATCACGAACCATTCCTCCTCGAGCACCTGGCCATCCCAGATGATCCGGAAATCCGCTCCTTTGGAAAGGATCGCTTCGCTGACCCGGCCATTGTAGGCCGTCGACATGGTGACTTCGCCGGAGGCGACGAGCTCGTTCGGCTGCGCTCCCGACGACCAGAACACGACTTGGTCACCCAGGGTGTCCAGTTTGGCGAAGGCGCGGTCGATGCCGCTTCTGGTATCCAGCACCTTGTAGACATCCCGCGGCGCGACACCGTCGGCGACGAGAGCCATCTCTAAGGTGGCTTGCGGGAATGCGCCGAGGGCACGCTTTCCCGGGAATCTCTCGAGGTCGAAGAAGTCGGAAATGGTCCTCGGTTGCACGCCGCCAAATGCGCCTTCCCGGTAGAATACGAGCCAGGACCAGATGATATTGGGTGCCACGCAATCGTTCGGCAGTGGGACGATCAGATCCTCATCGACCGTTTGGCTGCCGGGAGCAACACCGACAAGATCCGAAGGGATGGTTTCAAAAAGCCCCTCGTCGCAACCCACACGCGCGTCGTTGGGAAAGACATCGACGACATCCCATAGCACTTCGCCGCTGCCGACTTGCGCCCTGATCTCCGCCAGCCCGCCGTTGTAATTGACCCATTCGATAGTCTTCCCGGACCGAGCCTCCCACGGGACACCGTAGGCCTTGCGCTGGCTCTCTGTATAGGTTCCGCCCCAGGTCACCACGGTCAGGTCGGACGCCATGGCCGGCAGGCAGATGGCACCCGCCAATACCGCGCCCAATGCCGCATCGATTACATGCCGCGCGGACAATACGAGGTCCTTCATCACCATACCGTCATTGATCTGAACGCCCGCGGATCAGGGTTTTTAGCCTACCACCTAACACCTTCTGAAAAAGAGCGAATTTCAGATTCAGGTTGGGCGCTAACCTGGCAGTGCACGGGCTGGGTCTTCTAACAGGATCTCCGATCACCGCTATCGACTGGCAATCAGGAAAGAACGTCCGTTGGTGGTTAAACCGCGATCACAGCAGCTTCCCGCCCGATCGTCTGGTTACCCCCGGAAACCAGACCCTCCCGCTCCAACGCAAACGGCTGCCGTGTGGCTAATGTCCCCTACGCCGCCCCGGACCGGCGCGCCTCGCTCCACGCCGCCGCCACGTCTTCCGCCTCCGCTTGGCGCAGGGGTGGCCGGGGCTCGGGGCCGACGCCGTCGACCATGGCGGGGAACAGGACCTCGATGTACTTGTCCCGCGGCACCACCAGGCCGCGGGCCTTGATCTGGGGGTGCTCGGCCACCTCGGCGTAGTCCAGCACCGCCTGGTAGCAGCAGTCGGCGGGGATCAATACCGCGTCCCAGTCGTCGCGGCTGCGGGTCGCCATCAGGTCGGCCACCTCGGCGATCAAGGCCGTCTGCGGCAGCGGCTCGTACTGGCGGGGGATCCACTCGGGGCGGCCCACGGCGTTGCAGAAGTTGGCCCAGAACTTGGGCTCCAGCGGGCTCACGGACACGAACCGGTCGTCGGCGGTGCGGTAGATCTGATAGCAGGCGCAGCCGCCGTTGAGCAGGCCCTCGCCGCGCGGCGGCGGCAGACTCAATCCTAAGTCCTGCCACGACAAGAGGGACTCGCTCAGGGACACGTCCAGGTAGGCGCCGCCGCCGTGCAGGCCGCGGCCGACCAGGGCGCCGAGGATGGTGATCACCGCCTGCATGGCGCCGGCGTGGTCGGCCAGCGGCGGGAACGGGATCACCGGCCGCTCGGCGACGCCCGAGGCGCTGAGGCCCCCGGTCATGGACACGTAGTTGACGTCGTGCCCGGACGCCAGGCGGAAGGGGCCGGTCTGGCCGAAGCCGCTGAGCGCGCAGTGGATGAGGTTCGGATTGAGCGCGTTCAGTCGCTCTTCGCCGAAGCCCAGGCGGTCGAGCACGCCCGGCCGGAAGGACTCCATGAGCACGTCGGCGCCGGCCACCAGGCGCTCGAACACCGCGTGGCCGTCGTCCCCCTTGAGGTCCACGGTGACCACCGTCTTGCCGGCGTTGAGCATGTCGTAATAGGGATACGCCCCGTCCTTGCCCTCCGGGTCCAGGTTGCGCGCCGGGTCGCCGCCCGGCGGCTCCACCTTGACCACGTCGGCCCCCATGTCGGCCAGCAGCCGGGTGGCGAAGGGCCCCGGCAGGTATTGGCTGCAGTCCAGCACCCGGATGCCGTCGAGGAAGCTTTTCAGCATGGCGAACCGGGTGCCGCCTAGTCGGCGGGCACCGGCTCCTTCTTGGGCTCGCGGCCCTTGCCCTGCTTGCCGGTGAGCGGGACGTCGGCGGACTCGGGGTCCGGGTAGTCGAAGGCAACCTTGCCGTCGGCGATCTTGACCACCACGACACCGCCCTTGGCCAGCTTGCCGAACAAGAGCTCCTCGGCCAGCGGCGTCTTGATGTGCTCCTGGATCACCCGGGCCAGGGGCCGGGCGCCGAACAGCTTGTCGTAGCCGCGGGCGGCCAGCCACTCGCGGGCCTCCTCGGTGAGGTCGATGACCACGTTGCGGTCGGCGAGCTGGGACTCCAGTTCCATGACGAACTTGTCGACCACCAGGGCGACGATCTCCGGCGCCAAGCTGGAGAACTGGATCACGGCGTCGAGGCGGTTGCGGAACTCGGGCGTGAACATGCGCTCGATGGCCTCCAGGTCGTCGCCGACCCGTTCCTCGCGCTCGAAGCCGATGGCCGGCTTCGCCAGGTCGGCGGCCCCGGCGTTGGTGGTCATGATCAGGATCACGTTGCGGAAATCGACGCTCTTGCCGTTGTGGTCGGTGAGCTTGCCGTGGTCCATCACCTGCAGGAGGATGTTGAACAGGTCCGGGTGCGCCTTCTCGATCTCGTCCAGGAGCAGCACCGCGTGGGGCTGCTGGTCGATGGCGTCGGTCAAGAGGCCCCCCTGGTCGAAACCCACGTAGCCGGGCGGCGCGCCGATCAGGCGCGACACCGAATGGCGCTCCATGTACTCGGACATGTCGAAGCGCACCAGCTCCACGCCCAGGGTGTGGGCGAGCTGCCGCGCCACCTCGGTCTTGCCGACCCCGGTGGGCCCCGAGAACAGGTAGCTGCCAATGGGCTTCTCCGGCGCCCTGAGGCCGGCGCGCGACAGCTTGATGGCGCTGGCCAGGGCCTTGATGGCCGGGTCCTGGCCGAAGACCACGGTCTTGAGGTCGCGCTCCAGGGTCTCCAGGGCGCGGCGGTCGTCCACCGACACGGTCTTGGGCGGGATGCGGGCGATCTTGGCCACCACCGCCTCCACGTCACGCACGGTCACCGTCTTGCGGCGCTTGTTGGGCGGCAGCAGCATGCGCGAGGCGCCGACCTCGTCGATGACGTCGATGGCCTTGTCGGGCAGCTTGCGGTCGTTGATGTAGCGGGCCGACAGCTCGACGGCGGCGCGGATGGCCTCGGCCGTGTAGCGCACCGCGTGGTGCTCCTCGAAATAGGGCTTGAGGCCGCGCAGGATCTTGACCGTGTCCTCGATGGACGGCTCGTAGATGTCGATCTTCTGGAACCGCCGCACCAGGGCGCGGTCCTTCTCGAAGTGGTTGCGGTACTCCTTGTAGGTGGTCGAGCCCATGCAGCGCATGACGCCCGCTGCCAGGGACGGCTTGAGGATGTTGGAGGCATCCATGGAGCCGCCGCTGGTGGCGCCGGCGCCGATGACGGTGTGGATCTCGTCGATGAACAGGATGGCGCCGGGGGTCGACTCCAGCTCGGCGATGACGCCCTTGAGGCGCTCCTCGAAGTCGCCGCGGTAGCGGGTGCCGGCCAGCAGCGCCCCCATGTCGAGGGCGAAGATGGTGGCGTCCTGCAGGACCTCGGGCACCTCGCCGCCGACGATGCGCCGGGCCAGGCCTTCCGCGATGGCGGTCTTGCCCACCCCGGGGTCGCCCACGTACAGCGGGTTGTTCTTGTTGCGCCGGCACAGAATCTGGATGGTGCGCTCGACCTCGGCGTCGCGGCCGATCAGCGGGTCGATCCGGCCCTCGGCGGCCTTGCGGTTGAGGTTGACGCAGTAGGCGTCGAGCGCCTCCTGGCCCTTGCGCACCACCCGCTCGGCGGCGCTGTCCTCGTCGGTGCCCTCGGCGGTGCGCGGCTGGTCGTGGCCGGGCACCTTGGCGATGCCGTGGGAGATGTAGTTGACCGCATCCAGCCGGGTCATGTCGTGCATCTGCAGGAAATAGACGGCGTGGGACTCGCGCTCCGAGAACAGGGCCACCAGCACGTTGGCGCCGGTCACCTCCTCGCGCCCGGACGACTGGACGTGGATCACGGAGCGCTGCACCACCCGCTGGAAGCCGGCGGTGGGCTTGGGGTCCCCCGACAGCTTGACCGACAGGCTGTGAAGCTCGGTGTCGATGAAATGGGTGAGGTCGTTGCGCAGCCGATCGGCGTCGACGCCGCAGGCGCGCAGCACGGCCACCGCGTCCTGGTCGTCGGTGAGCGCCAGCAGGAGATGCTCCAGGGTGGCATACTCGTGGCGGCGCTCGGTGGCCAGGGCCAGGGCCCGATGCAGGGTCTGTTCCAGATTGCGTGACAGCATGGCTTTTCTAGTCGTTCCCGTCTTTCTCGATGGTGCACTGCAGGGGGTGCTGGTGCTGGCGCGCCAGGTCCATGACCTGGTTGACCTTGGTCTCGGCCACCTCGTAGGTGAACACGCCGCACACGCCCACCCCCTTCTGGTGGACGTGCAGCATGATGCGCACCGCCTCCTCCTGGCTTTTGCCGAAGAAGCGCTCGAGCACGTGGACGACGAACTCCATGGGGGTGTAGTCGTCGTTGAGCATCAGGACCTTGTACATGGACGGCTTCTTGGTCTTGGGGCGGGTCTTGGTGACCACGCCGGTGACCGGCTTGTCTCCGTCCGTGGGCCTCTCGGGGCCGCTCATGGCTGTCTTGCTCCTCACTGGCCGGGCGGGGACGGGTGCGGCGTCCCAACCCTGATATAGTGCGTCTTCGACTATATGCGATCTACCCGGTGGCGGGAACGCCCCAGATGGGTGGTTCGGTCATGGCGGGCGGAGGCACCACCCGTTTCGGCAGTCGCGGGAATCCGCCCATCAGCCGGGTGTTCTGGTGTATAATACCAAATGGTGAACGGCACTCGCGGCGGCGGAGCGGAGTTCGCGTCAACGCCGCAGGAGGCTGTCATGAAACGTCTGATGGCGTTAGCCCTGGCGGCCGCATTGGTCGGCTGCGCCAGCCTGGAGAACATCGAAAGCGAAGAGGCGGGCGGCACCGGCCTGGGCGCCATCGTCGGCGGCGTGATCGGCTATCAGTTCGGCGGCGGACTGGGCCAGGCCCTGGCCACCACCGCGGGCGTGATCGGCGGCGCGGTGGCCGGCCTGTTCGCGGGCGACGCCGTGGCCGACATGGACCCCGAAAAGGCCGACGAAGGGCTGATCGAGTAAATAGAATCGCAGCGGCAGTCAGCGGCCGCGGCCGACGACGATCTGCGCCGTCTGGTCGCGGCCGTAGTAGCGGCGGGCCAGGTAGGTCACGGTGGCGCCCAGGTAGGCCCGCAGCTCTCTCCAATCCACGGATCCGTCGCCGTTGCCGTGGGGTGCGACGTCGGCGGCCCCGCCCATGCCCTCGAGGAAGTGCCGGGTGAACAGGCTGTGGGAGCGGTCCTGCTCCCACGACGCGATCTGGTCGGCGGCGCCGGCGGTGACGACGGTGAGATGGGGCGGCAGGGCCGGTTGCCTGGTCTTCAGGTACACCGGCGAGGCGTTGGTGACCACCGAGCCCCCTTGGCTGACGCCGGAGAAGCAGGCCTCCAGGACCACCGTCACCGACTCCGCGGGCAGCTTGCCCAGGTTGGCGTACAGGGTGTCCAGGGCATAGCCGTTGAGGCGGATGCGGGCGGCGTCGGCGTCCACGGGGACCAGGTAGGCGCCGCCCTCGTCCCCCGGCGCCCCGTGGCCGGCGTAGTAGACGTGGACCCGCGAGAGGCCCGGCTTGACCCAGTCGAAGAGCTGGCCCCGGTGGTCGTCGGCGTCCCCGAACACGCGGATCATCTGGGCGCCGGTGGCGTCGCGCAGGTCGATGACGTTGCCCTCGCGCACCCCGAGGGCCTCGACGACGTAGCGCTTGAAGCCGGCGGCGTCGGCATAGGCCGGAACCACGTCGGGGATGTCCCGGCCCAGCTTGCCGTAGTCGGCGTTGCCGATGATCACCGCCACGTCATCGGGCCGGGGCTCCCCCTTGGCGTAGGCCACCGCCACCGGGGTGTCGGGGAAGCCCTCACCGTCGGCGGGCGGCGGCGTGGAGGCGGTCTGCGGCGCCGACGCCGCGCCCGCCGCCGGGGCGGCGGCCTTGATGATCCGCGTGCGCAGGACGTTGTAGCGCTTGTCGGCCCGCTCGCGCATGGCGGGCGCCATGCGGCTGGTGAAGCTGGCCAGCCGCTCCTGCGCCGTCCGCCATTGGGGCTTGGCCTTGGCCTCGGGGGGTGCGTACTCGAGGGACAGGCGGAACAGGGCATGGGCCAGGGCCACGTCCTTCTCGACGCCTTCGCCCTGCCGATAGAGGGCACCCAGTTCCCGCATGGCCTGGGCGTTTCCCTGCTGGACGGCACGCTGGAACCAGCGGGCGGCGAGGGCCGGATCGTTGACCACGTCCTTGCCGCGGCGGAAGATCAGGCCGACCAGCAACTGGGCGCGGACATGGCCGTCGCGGGCCGCGGGCATCAAGTGCCGCAGGGCGGTCGCATGGTCTCCCCCGCGATAGGCGGCGACGCCCTGCTGCAGCCGGCTTTCCGCCGTCTCCGCCGGGGCCGCCGGGGCGGGTGCCGCAACGTCCGGGCGCTGCTGGGCCGGGGGCGGAGCGTCCCCGGTCGAACAGGCCGCGACGGCCACGGCGACCGCACCCGCCACCAGGGCTGCCCGGAACACGTGGGTCATGTGCCGCCTCCCTTTCCGGACGCCCGCGCCGCCGTCTCAGCGACCCAGGCTGCGCACCACCCGGAACCCGATGTAGTCCTCGCGGTCGCGGGGGTCGAAGGCGGTCCGGCTGGCCGCGCTGGCCTGGTCCGGGGCGACGAACCACGAGCCGCCGCGCACCACCCGCCGGTCGCAGTCGCCGCCGCGCACCCACGGCCGGCCGTCGCCGGGAGCGCCGTCGTAGGACCCGTGCCAGCAGTCGGCGACCCACTCGGCCACGTTGCCCAGCATCTCGTGCAGCCCGAAGGCGTTGGCCGGAAAGCTCTCCACCGGGCCGGTCCCGGCGCCGTCCCACAGGCTGCCGCAGCCGCGGCAGTTGGCGTAGGCCTCGTCCACCTCATCGCCCCACCAGAAGCGGCTGGCGGTGCCGGCGCGGGCGGCGTACTCCCATTCGGCCTCGGAGGGCAGCCGGTAGGGCTTGCCGGTCTTGCGCCGGAGCCAGTCCACGTAGGACTGGGCGTTGTTCCAACTGACGAACAGCACCGGCCGGTCGCCCCGGCCCCAGCCGCGGTCGCTGTTGCGGCGGCGGCAGGCGCCGTCGGCGACGCAGGCCGCCCACTGGTCGAAGGTCACCTCGTGGCGGGCGATGGCGAAGGGCTCGGCGATGACCACCTTGTGAAGCGGCCCTTCCGCGGGGTCGCCCGAATCGGTGCCCATGAAGAAGGAGCCGGCGGGCACCACCACCATGGGCGGGCATTCGGGGCAATCCTGGAACCCGGTGCCCGGCTCAGGTGGCCGCGGCAGCATGCCGCCGGCGGGATGCTTGAGGGTCGATGGCGGCTCCGGCGCGGGCGCGGGGGTCGGGGCCGGCGGGGGCGGCGCCGGCATGACCGCGGCCACCGGCGGCGGCGTCAGGGCGGCGAGGCGGTTGCGGGCCAGGGACGCGAACTCGCCGTCCGGGTAGCGGTCCAGATAGGCTTGGAAATCGGCGGGGTCGTCGCTGTCCCGGATGGATTCCCAGAACACCGTCTCCCGGTCGGCCGGCGCCTGGGGCGGCGGCGCCTCGCCGCCGAAAAAGAAGTCGCCGGTGAGCGACGATTCCTCCCAGGGAACCTGGCGGTCGCCGGTCACCTCCATGACCTCGGTGCGGGTGCGGCGGAAGACGATTTCCGCCGACAGCCCGGGTTGCCGCATGACCCGGGACAGGACCTCGGTGTAGGGGCTGTTGGCCGCGGTGCCGTCGGCAGCCACGTCACCGGGCGAGGTGGCGTAGGCGACCAGGGTGCCGCGCGGCGCGTCCATCCGCGCCAGGCCGCGGACCGACGAGCGGAAGCTGCGCTTGTAGGGGTTGTCGCGGCAGGCATCGAGGATGACGAAGTTGAGCCGCGTGAACGCCCGCGCCATGGTCTTCAGGACCACGTTGGCGCTCACCGCCTCGATGTCGACATCGCTTTCCCGGTCGATGTCGGCCCCGATGGGAATCAGGTAGTTGTGACCGTCCACCTGGACGCCGTGCCCGGCGTAGTAGAACAGGCCCACGGACTCGGCGCCGGCCTTCTCGAGGCGGTCGCCGAAGGTCCGGATGGCCCGCTTCATGGCCTTCTGGGAGAGGTTCTGGTGCTCGATGACCTGGAAGCCCAGCTCCCGCAGGGTGTTTGCCATCAGGCGGGCGTCGTTGACCGGATTGCTGAGCGGCAAGCTGGCGTACTCGCCGTTGCCGATGACCAGGGCCACCCGCGGCTCGGCCGCCGCGGCGGCCCCCATCGACACGGCCGCAGCCAAGGCGGCGGCGCCCAGGGTCCGGGCGACCGTCCCCCACCAACCGTTCATAAGCCGACCGCGTGCTGCCCTCATGCCCCGCATTTTGGCCCAGCCCCGCGCGGACGGCAGCAAGAATCGAGACTCCGTGCGATTTATGAAACGCCGAGGACGCAGTGGGTACGCGGTGGACGCGGGGAACCATTCGCGCGCCGCTTCGCGGCGCATTCCCCTACCTCCGCGCCCTCCGCGGGACCTCTGCGATCTTGTATGTCTTGGTGGGTGTGAAGGGATTTCCGTGCGAAGGAAGGATGCCGGCCCTCGACGTTGAGGGCCGGTGGCGGGCGGGAGACCGATCGCGACC
>JANQFP010000024.1 GCA_028277795.1 Rhodospirillales bacterium | reverse complement strand
GGTCTCCTCGTCGTGG
The DNA here is from genome assembly GCA_028277795.1 of Rhodospirillales bacterium. Lineage (GTDB taxonomy): Bacteria > Pseudomonadota > Alphaproteobacteria > Rhodospirillales > JANQFP01 > JANQFP01. Next base: position 51,689 of record JANQFP010000024.1, on the reverse strand, counting down.
ACCAGGTAGTTCAGCGTGGCGACGATGTTCCAGCGGTCCATCTGGCCCTGGTTGATCTGCTGGGTGCCGTGGTAGAGGCCGGTGGTGTCGCCGAGCCCGATGGTGTTGGTGGTGGCGAACAGCCGGAAGTAGGGGTGGGGCCTGAGCACCTTGTTCTGGTCGAGCAGGGTCAGCTTGCCCTCGACCTCGAGGATGCGCTGGATGACGAACATGACGTCGGGCCGGCCGGCGTCGTACTCGTCGAACACCAGGGCGGTGGGCCGCTGCAGGGCCCACGGCAGCATGCCCTCTCGGAACTCGGTGATCTGCTGGCCCTCGCGCAGGACGATGGCGTCCTTGCCGACCAGGTCGATGCGGCTGATGTGGCTGTCCAGGTTGACGCGGATGCACGGCCAGTTGAGGCGGGCGGCCACCTGCTCGATGTGGGTGGACTTGCCGGTGCCGTGGTAGCCCTGGATCATGACCCGCCGGTTGTGGGCGAACCCGGCCAGGATGGCCAGGGTCGTGTCGTGGTCGAAGTGATAGGCCTCGTCGGTATCGGGGACGTGCTCCTCGGTGATGCTGAAGGCCGGGACCTCCATGTCGCTGTCGATGCCGAAGGTCTGGCGCACCGAGACCGTCATGTCCGGCGCTTCGGGAAACGGCGTGGTGCTGGCTTCGTTGGGGACGGAAGGGATCATCGGCTCTCGGGGGCTAGGAGGTCAGGCAGTGCATCAGGGTCTGGTACGCCTCGCCGATCTGCTTGAAGCGTTCCTCTGACGCCTTGTCGCCGCCGTTGGCGTCCGGGTGGTGGCGCTTGACCAGATCCTTGTAACGCGCCTTCAGCGTGGCCACGGTCAGAGGCGGCTTCAGGTCGAGGACGGCCAGGGCCCGTCGTTCCGGCGAACTGGCGCCGGATGCCGGCTCCTCCGGCTCGGCCCGGACATCGGGTCCACCGTGGTCGTCGAACAGGCCGAAATCGTCGGCGACACGTGCCCCCCCGGCAAACGCCCGGCCCCCGCCGAGGGGCCATGTGGGCCGCTGCCAGACCGTGTCGCGGCGGATGTCGGCCTCGATCTCGTCGTCGCTCATGTCGGCGTAGTAGTTCCATGCCGCGTTGTACTGGCGCACGTGCTCGAGACAGAACCAGCGGTAGCTGTGGAGATCGCGACGCGACACCGGCGCGCGATAGGCGCCGTCCGCCTCGCAGCCCGGCCACTCGCACCGTCGGGCGCCCGGCTCGGGCCGGTCCGCGGCGACCGGCCGGCCCCGCCTGCGATCTTTCGTCCGGCTCGTCATGTCATAACTATGGGCCTTCAGGGGGCACCTGACAACCCGCGCCCGGCCGTCCGGGACGCGGCGCTGGCTGCGGTGTCACGGCCGTCCGCCGTCGGCCTCGGCGTTCCGCTTGTTGCGGACATCGGCACCGGTGACCAGCCCGACGCCCGCGCAAATCAAGGCCAGCCCGGCGACCTTGGTGACGGTCAGAGGCTCGCCGAGCGCGGCGGCGGAGGTGATGACGCCCACCACCGGCACGCCCAGGGAGCCCAGGGCCGTAGTCGTCGCCGGCAGGGCGCGGTTGACGACGACGAAGGCCCAGAAGCAGAAGGCCGAGGCCACCGGCCCGTTGTAGGCCAGCACGGCCCACAGCGGCGCCGACCATTGCACGGGCGCCGCACCGTCGCCCCACAAGGGGCCTTCGAGGGCGATGGCGAGGATGGCAAGGGCCGTGCCGCCCAGCAGCATCTGCCAGGGGATGAGCTGAAGCGGTGTCATGTGCCATCGGTGGGCGCGCACGTGAACGATGGTGACCGCCCACGCCATGGCCCCCATCAGCACCAGACCGTTGCCCAGCAGCGCCGATCGGGTGACCTCGAAGGTGACGGGATTGAACAGGACGGCCAGGCCGCCGAGACCCAGTCCGAGGCCGCCGGCCCGTACCATGGTGAGCCGTTCGCCCAGCAGCGCCACGGCCATGGGGGTCACCCACAAGGGCGTCGTGTAGGCGAGAATGGCCGACCGCCCGGCTTCCAGATACTGGATTCCGGCGTGGGCGAACCCGAGGAACCCCGCGATCTGCAAGCCGCCCACCGAGATCAGGACCGGCAGGTCCGCACGCAACGGCCACCGCACCTGCCGCGTCGCCGCGAGGAGCACGAACAGGACGGCGCAGCCGAGCAGGACCCGGGCCGCCGCGAACCACAGTGGCGGAATGTATTGCAGGCCGGTCTTCATGACCGGCCAGTTGACGCCCCACAAAACAATGACGGCGGCAAGCAGAAGGATGGCTCGGGTCTCGCTGCGGAGGGTCACGGTGCGGCACACGTTCTTTAGGACCTTGACGCGTCCGGCCAACGGTACCAATTCTGGCCGTAACCCACCAACCACCGGTTCGCCGGGGCCTTTTGTCATGCGTGTGGCCGCCGCCATCGAAAAGAAGCTGGTCGATGGTCTGACTCCGTCACGGCTTGAGATCGTCGACGAATCCGATCGCCATGCCGGGCACGCGGGGGCACGGCCCGGCGGCGAGAGCCATTTCAGGGTCACCGTGACGGCCCGGGCCTTCGCGGGGAAATCCCGGGTGGAGCGGCAGCGGATGGTCTACGGGCTGCTGGCCGACGAGATGGCGACGGACATACATGCGCTCGCCCTCACCACCTTGACGCCGGACGAGGATTCGGCGCGTTAACAATCCGTGATTGTGCCCTTTTTTCGGGACCGGGGTCTGCCAAATGCCCGATTTTGTTGAACATTTCTCTTATTCGGATTGCTTCCTTGCTGGCAAATGACGGTTTCGAATACATTAGAACAAAACGGATTGCCCGCGCGTTGAGCGGGCATCGGAATGCCGTGAGGGGATGGAAAACAAGCTTTTTAGTCGTAACGTCCGCATCGACGGCATGCGGACCAGCCTGCGCCTGGAAGAAGGAATCTGGGACGCGCTCGCCGAGATCTGCCGACGGGAAGGGCTCGATCTCAACGAGTTGTGCACAATGATCGACCGCCGTCGCGGCCCGTCGAGCCGCACGTCGGCGGTGCGCGCTTTCGCGGTGACCTATTTCCGGGCGGTGGCGAGCCGGCGGCCGGATCCTGCGGCCAATGGGGTGGCGGCCGACGGCAGCCCGGCCGAGCCTGTCCCCGTTGGCACCAAGCGTCGCGCGGCAGTCGACGCCGAGCGACTCGGTCGTCCGGAGCTCATGCGGGCGGTGCGCTCGGTGCTCGGCCGCGCAACCGGGATCTGACCGGGGCTTTTCGATCCTGTCGGGAATCAGTCGCCCGAGTAGTGGTCGGGCCATTGGCGCTTGACCACCGGGCTGTCCGCGGCCAGGGCATGGCAGGTGTCGAGAATGGCCGGCCGGCCGGCCGCGCCCTCCGTCTCGCGCCGCCTGCGCGCCGGTGAAACGGTCTGATAGGCGACCGTGGTCAGCGGCCCGAGGAGCAACTCCGTCAGGTGGGTGCAGCCCTTGACGCCCCCCAGGCGTTCGAGCACGGCCTTCTTCCAGCCCGGCCCGATGCGCAGCCCGGCGAGGGCGTCGAACCGGGGAGCGACGTTGCCGCAGATGGAAAACGGCCCGGCTTCGGTGTCGGCGGCGACCGCCCGCACGGTCAAGGAGTCGTCGACCGTCAGCCGTATGTGCATGGCGTGGATGGGTTCGCCGGCGTTGACGCCGTCGCGGTCGTGGTTGGCGAACGAATAGGTCTTGGTGTCGATCAGCGTGCCTTCGATGTCCCACAGGCCGTCATCGCGCTGGTAGCCGCGGCACCGGATCTCGCGATCGTGGATATGGCGGCGCGGCGCCGGGCGCGGCAACGGCATGGGAGCGGTCAGGCGCCGTAGCGGTCGCCGAACACGTACGCCTCGGTCTCGCGGATGTCGTCCTCGAGATCGTCCTTCACGGCGGCATACAGGTCGCGGATGGAGACCATGCCCACGACCTCGCCGCTGTCGACCACCGGCAGGTGGCGGAAGCTGCGCGTCCGCATGAGCTCGAGCGCATCCTCGGCCGTGTCATCGGGGGCGAGGACGTCCGGGTCGCGCGTCATGATGTCGGCCAGGCGGGTGGTGCGGACATCGAGGTCCCGGGCCACCACGCGGCGCGCCACGTCCCGTTCGGTCACGATACCTTCGAGCTTGCCGTCGTCGCCGACCACCACCACGGCGGCGACGTCGCAGTCGACCATCTGCTTGACCGTCTCGTAGACCGTGCTCTCGCCCGGCAGGGCGCAGATCGTCTGATGCTGCACAATATCCGGAATGATCTTCCGCTGCATGAATGCCTCCCGTTGTCGTTGCGTCGATTATTGTGTCGCGGTCGCAACCGCGGACAGACGGGCAGTCTACTCCTTCGCGGGGCGCGGGGAAACACGCGTGCCAAACTCATCCCGAGGCGCCGCGATCCGCCGAGGCCGGGACGCCGCTGTCCTGCTGCGGCGTGATGCGGATGGTGGTGATCTGGTGGCGGTGCCGGCGCAGGATCTCGAAACGCAGGCCGTGGAACAGGAACACCTGCCCGGGCTCGGGGATGCGGCGCGATTCGTGGAGCACCAGGCCGGCCACCGTGGACGCTTCCTCGTCCGGCAGGCGCCATTCGAACTCGCGGTTGAGGTCGCGGATGGTGACGCTGCCCTCGACGATGAAGCTGCCGTCCGGCTGCCGGCGCACGCCGCTCACCGCGATGTCGTGCTCGTCCGCGATGTCGCCGACGATCTCCTCCAGGATGTCCTCCAGGGTGACGATCCCCATCAGGCTGCCGTACTCGTCCACCACCAGGGCGAAGTGCTCGCGGCGCCGGCGGAAGGCCTGGAGCTGGTCGATCAGCGACGTGGATTCGGGGATGAACCAGGGCTTGGCCGCCAGGGCCACGATGTCCAGGCCGGCCAGCGACTCGCCGCGCGCCCGCACCGCCCGCAACAGCGCCTTGGCGTGGAGCACCCCGACGATGTTGTCGGGCTCGCCGCGCCACACGGGCAGCCGTGTGTAGGGACTGGCCAGGGCCTGTGTCACCACCGCCTCCGTCGCCTCGTCGGCGTCGATCATCACCACGTTCTTGCGGTGGACCATGATCTCGCCCACCTGCACCTCGGCCAGGTCGAGGACGCTGCGCAGCATGGCCCGTTCGTGGCGGACGGCGCCGTTCTGACCGGTGTGCAGGTCGATGGCGCCCCGCAGCTCCTCGGAGTCCAGCCCGAAGGCGTCCTCGGCATGGAAATCGACGCCGATCAGCCGGAAGGTGCCGCGCACGATCACCTGCAGGGCGCGGGTCACCGGCGACAGCACCGAGACCAGGGCGCCGACCACCGGCGCCACGGCCAGGGCCGCCTGGTTGGCATGGTGAAAGGCGTAGGTCTTGGGCATGATCTCGGCGAACACCAGGACCAGCAGGGTCATAGCCAGCGTGGCGTAGGCGACGCCGGCCTGGCCGAAAAGGGCGATCATCACACTGGTGGCCAGCGCCGAGGCCATGATGTTGACCAGGTTGTTGCCGAGCAGAATGGCGCCGATCAGGCGCTCCTTCTTCTCGTGCAGGCGGTTGACGGTGGCGGCGCTGCGGCTGCCCTTCTGCTCGAGCTGATGCATCATGGGGCGCGAGGCCGCGGTGAGGGCGGTCTCCGAGCCCGAGAAGAATGCCGACAGGACCAGCAGCACGGCGATGGCGACCAAAGTGGTCAGCATGGCGTGTCCTCAGATGTTGTCGGTGAGTGCATCGTCCAGCAGGGCGAGCACCTGGTGCGGCTCCACGTCTTGGGTGATGAAGGCCTGGCCGATGCCGCGGGCCAGGATGAGCGTCAGCCGGCCGCCTAGGACCTTCTTGTCGGCGCCCATGTGATCCATGAGTGCCTGTGCCGACCAATCGGGACCGGCCAGCCCGGTCAGCCCCACCGGCAGCCCGACGGTGACGAGGTGGCGCCGCACCCGCTCGGCGTCTTCCGGCGGGCACAGGCCGAGCCGGGCCGACAGGACGAAGGCCAGGACCATGCCGACGGCCACGGCCTCGCCGTGCAGCAGGGCGTCCCCGTAGCCGACCTGCGCCTCAAGGGCGTGGCCGAAGGTGTGCCCCAGGTTGAGCAGCGCCCGTTGGCCGGCCTCGCGTTCGTCGTCGGCGACGACGGCGGCCTTGGCGGCGCAACTGGTCAGCACGGCGTGGCGTCGGGCCGCCGCGTCGCCGTCGACCACGCCGACTCCTTCCGCTTCCAGCCAGGCGAAGAACTCGGCGTCGCCGATCAGGCCGTACTTGACCACCTCGGCATAACCGGCGAGGAGCTCGCGCCGGGGCAGGGTGTCCAGGGTGGCGACGTCGGCCATCACCAGGCGCGGCTGATGGAAGGCGCCGACCAGGTTCTTGCCGCGCGCTGCGTTGATGCCCGTCTTGCCGCCCACCGAGCTGTCCACCTGGGCCAGGAGGGTGGTGGGAATCTGGATGAAGTCGAGGCCGCGCAGGGTGACCGCCGCGGCGAAGCCGGTGATGTCCCCGATGACGCCGCCGCCGAGGGCGATGAGCGTCGTGCCGCGCTCGACCCCGCGGGTCAGCAGGCGGTCGATGAGATCGCCGAGGGTGGCCAGGTCCTTGGTCTGCTCTCCGGCGGGCAGCACCAGGGTGTCGCAGGCGACGCCGGCCTCGGCCAAGGACCGTTCGACGGCGTCGCCGCAAAGGGGCGCCACGTTGGCATCGGTGACCATGACCGCGTCGGGGAGCCGCAGCAGCGGGCGGACTTGCCGTCCCGCGTCGGCGAGCAGGCCCTCGCCCACCACGATGTCGTAGCTGCGCGGGCCCAGGTCGACACGCAGGCGGTCGGCGGGCCGGCTCACCGGGGGACGGACTCCCCGCCCGACCCCGGCTCCAGCAGGTCGGTCAGGGCCTCGACCACCGCGTCGGCCGTGGCGTCCGCCGATTCCTCGCGCGAATCGACGGTCAGGTCGGCCTGGGCGTAGATCGGATAGCGTTCCTGCATCAGCCGGTCGAGCACGTCGCGCGGATCGCCTTCGTTGAGCAGCGGCCGGTGGTCGCGCTTGCGGGTGCGCGCGACCAGGGTGTCGAGCCCGGCCCGCAGCCACACCGAGATGGCGGTGTCGGCGATCCGGGCCCGGGTATCCGGGTCCATGAAGGCGCCCCCGCCCGTGGCCAGGACCTGCGGCGCGTCGTCGAGCAGGCGGGCGATGACCTTGCGCTCGCCGTCGCGGAAGGCGGCCTCGCCGTAGAGCTCGAAGATGTCGTTGATGGAGCAGCCGGCGGCGGCGGTGATCTCCTCGTCGGCATCGACGAAGGGCATGGCGAGCCGGCGCGCCAGGCGACGGCCGACGGCCGACTTGCCCGATCCCATCAGGCCGACCAGCACGATGGACTTGTCGGTCCGCACCAACCGCTCCGCCATCACGCCGCGGACGCCCCGCGCCGGGCCCGGCGGCGGCGTTGAAAGGGGGGTGGCGAGCCGATACACTGCCGCAAAATTGCCATCGTCAAGACCTAGTGGTTCAGGTTGGATCGACACCACTAGCACAAACCCCGCCCCTGTCGCCACGGATTGGCGGCGCGCATCGAGGACGACCGACCCACCCGATGAAGAGCCTCTCCCGCCTGGTCGTCGCCGTCGTTCTCCTGGTCATCGTCGGAACCGCGGTGTTCCTGGTCGCCTGGGACATCCCGCCGCCGGTCGCCCGCGTCGAGAAGGTGGTGCCCGATGACCGCTTCCCCCGTTAGGCGCGCTTTCGCCGTCGCCGCCGTGCTGGTGGCAGCCGCGCACCCGGCACCGATTGCAGCCCAGGCACCGCAGGCGCTGGAGCCACGGGCGCTCAAGCCGCGGACGCTGGAACCGCCCGCGCGGCTGCAGCCGCCGCCGGCGGAGGTCCCCCGTCCCGAGACCGTGCCGGCGGCGATCGCGCCCGAAGCGCCGCCGCCCGGCCCCGTCGCCGTGGAGATCGACCGAGGGCATCTGCGGCCCGTCGACCCCGACGCCACCGGCGTGCTCGAGGCGGGCGCCGGCGGTTTCGGCGCCGACATGTGGCGCGGCACCCCCCGCGAGCTGGTTCAGACGCTGCTGCCCAAGCTGCCCACGGGGACCCCGTCCCGCGCCATGCGCGACCTCATGACCCGCTTGCTGCTGTCCACCGCCGACCCGCCGCAGGGTGAAGGGCGCAGCGGCGACCTGGTGGCGGCCCGGCTGGCGCTGCTGGCGGCCATGGGCAATTCGGCGGCGGTCACCGATCTGCTGGCAGCGACGCCAGGGCGCGGCAACGAGGCGGCCCTGGTGCGGATCGAGGCCGACAACCGACTGCTGGCCAATGACGTCAACCGGGCCTGTGTCCTCGCCGCCGGCCAGATCGGCCGCGCCGAGGATCTATTCTGGCAGAAGGCCTTCATCTTCTGCCAGGCCCTGGCCGGCGAGCACGACAAGGCGGCGCTGGGCATGTCGCTGCTGCGCGAGATGGGGGATGAGGACGCGGTGTTCTTCGATCTGGTGGACAGCCTGTCCGGACCCGACCCCTCCGCCATCGAAAGCCTGCCCGATCCGTCGCCCCTGCATCTGGCCGTGGCCCGCGTGGCCAAGGCGCAGTTGCCGGCGGACGCGGTGTCGTCGGCCCATCCCGGAGTGCTCGGCACCATCGCCGCCAGCCCCAACGCGCCGGTGGCCTTGCGTCTGGAGGCGGCGGAGCGGGCCGAGGCCGCCGGCGCGCTGCCGATCGAGACCCTGCGCCAGCTCTACACCAGCGTCGCCTTCAGCGACGAGGACCTGGCCAATCCGCTGAGCAAGACCGAGGCCGAAAGCGGCCCCTTGAGCCGCGCCCTGCTGTACCGCACGGCCCTCATCCAGACGGTGCCGGCGGCCCAGGCCGAGGCGGTGGCGCGAGCCCTGGCCTTGGGCCGCGAAGGAGGGCGATACGCATCCACGGTACGCGGCTTCATGCCCATCCTGGAGCGCATCCCCGTGTCCGCGCCCATGCTGTGGTTCGCCCCCGATGCGGTGCGCGCCCTGCTCGCCGGCGGGGCGCCGGACGCCGCCGGGCCGTGGTTCGCCCAGATGCGGTCGAGCGCCCTGTTCGACGAGACCGCCGCCGTCGGTCTGGCCCGGGTCCTGCCGCTGGCCCGCATCGCCGGGTCGCCGGAGGCGTCCGAGTGGTCGCCCGACGACCTGGCGGCGTGGTGGGACACCGTGCGCGACGACGAGGAGGCACCGGCCCGCGCCGCCCTGCTCTACAGCCTGATGGAGGCGCTCGACGAGCCGGTGCCGGCGGACTTGTGGGGGGCGTTGCTCGACCGGGCCGCCCTGTCGCCGGTGGTCATGCCCCATCCCGCCCTGTGGCAGCGCCTGGCGGCGACCGCCGCCGACCGCCGCGTCGGCGAGACGGTCTTGATCGCCCTGCTCACGCTCGGCGAGAGCGGGCCGGGCGGGGCCGATCCCATCGTGCTCGGCCGGGTGATCGGCAGCCTGCGGGCGATCGGGCTGGACGCCGAAGCCCGCGCCCTGGCCCTCGAAGCGGCGCTGGCGGCCGGCCTGTGAGCGGACGCCGCGCCACGGGAACCGGTACAGCACCGTCCCGCCACGCCGAGGCGTTCCTGGAGATGCTGGCGGCGGAACGGGGCGCCGCTGTCAACACCATCGAGTCCTACCGGCGCGACCTCGCCCATTTCGCCGCCTTCGCCGCGGCCCGCCGACGCCGGCCCGAGGATGCGGACAGCGCCTTGATCCGCGCCTACCTGGCCCGTCTCGCCGGCGCCGGCATGGCGCCGCGCACGTCGGCCCGCCGGCTGTCGGCCCTGCGCCAGTTCTTCCGCTTCCTGCATGCCGAGCGGGTGCGCGACGACGACCCGTCGGCGGTGATCGACAGCCCCCGGCAGGGGCGGACCCTGCCCCGCCACCTGAGCGAGGACGAGGTGGAGCGGCTGCTGGCCGCGGCCCGAAACCATCCGGGCCCGGAGGGCGCGCGCCTGGTCGCCCTGCTGGAGATCCTTTATGCCACCGGCCTCCGGGTGTCGGAGCTGGTGGCGTTGCCTTTGTCGGCGGTCAGCCGCGACGGCCGGCTGCTTACGGTGCGCGGCAAGGGCGGCAAGGAACGCCTGGTGCCCCTGACCGATCCCGCGACGGCCGCCCTCGACACGTATGCCGGCGTGCGCACGGTCTTCCTCCCCAAGGGCAAGGCGGCGCCGGCGGCAACGCGGTGCCTGTTCCCGTCGCGGGGCCGGGACGGCCACCTGACCCGGGCCCGCTTCGCGCAGATGCTGAAGGGCCTGGCCGTCGAGGCAGGGCTGGATGCGGCGCGGGTGTCGCCGCACGTCCTGCGGCACTCGTTCGCCAGTCACCTGCTGGCCCACGGCGCCGACCTCCGGTCGGTTCAACTGCTGCTGGGCCACGCGGACATCGCGACCACCCAGATCTACACCCACGTGCTGGACGAACGCCTCAAGGCGCTGGTCCAAGACGCCCATCCCCTGGCGAGAGCCAAGTCGTAATACCGCCCCGCCAATGAAATGACCCTCCGGGCCATTTCATGCGAAGGCGGTGGCGCTCAGCGCCGCGCGGGCTTTCCAGCGCGCCGCGACGGCGCTTCGCGAGTCGGTTCAATAGCGCGCCGGTGTAAGGACAGCCTGCACCGCGCCGACGGGCGCGGACTGGCAGTCCACCAAACGGCTCGACGGGACCGGCAGGGCGGCCCGGATGCGGTCAGCCCAACGCCACGGTCACCCTGGCCACCAGGGCGATGCGCCGCCACGTGCGGTAGTTCTCGTCGTCCCCCTGGGCGCGATAGCGCTCGGCCTTTTCAGCGGCGGCGGCCGGCGCCTGACGGCCGTGGGCCTTGACCAGCTCGTCGACGGTGGCGGTATAGAATTCCATTCTGCCGGCCGAGAGTTCCCTCATTTCGACACTCGCTCGTCAGTCTCGGGCTACGGCACCGACCGTCCGCATCGGTTGTCAACCAGCCGATACAGGCGTGACCCGCCCCCTGTGCGATCGGCACCACCAAACGATATAAGACTTGTGGACAGGTATTTGAATGCTTTCGGCGTTGAAAGCAAGCGGTTAAATTCGTTGCCGCCGATGCCACCTAAAGGACATCGCGGAGTGCACCGACAAGTGTCCTATTTCTGCGGGGGGACCGTGGCCGACTTTGTCATTCCAGACGACCTGTTTCGGGACTTCTCGCGGCATGTCAACCCGGATTTACAGTACGACGAGGGCGAGCTGGACAAGGGGCGTCGGGTGCTCGAAGCGTTCACGACGCGCGGCGAGGACCTCGGTGCGGGTGCCGCGGAAATCGCGGCGGCATGTTTCGTTTGGAATTTTTTCAACACGAACCCAGATGACGGGAATGTCATAACCGGCAACGTGGTGATCATCGATTTGGAGGGGGATGGCCAGCACGTGGAGTATGCGTCGGCGGCCGACGTGGAGTTGGTGGCGGAGCGCTGACGAGGCTGCGGCCGCCGGATTTTTCAATTCACGGTTGGCGTGGCGGGCCAGACTAGTGTATGCGAATGGCTCGCAACTACGAAGACCAAGGGGAGCAGAGGGGAGCCACCCATGACGACGACTAGCGAGACGACCTTGGCACCGGTTGCCGAGGCCGAAACCACCAAGCCGGCCCTGCCGGACTATCTGGTGGATACCTACACCTGGGCCTACCTGCGGCCGGCCAGCCTGCTATTACTCGACAACCCGCTGGTGGTCTCCTCGATCCTGTGGGGCAACTTCCGGCGCCTGATGCGGACCGCCTGCGAGGAATTCGTGCCCGGACAGAAGGTGCTGCAGGCGGCCTGTGTCTACGGCTCCTTCTCCGAGTCCCTGGCCCGAACGGTCGGCAGCGAGGGGAGCCTGGACGTGGTCGACGTTGCGCCCCTGCAGGTGGAGAACTGTCGTCGCAAGCTGCGCTACCGTCCGTGGGCGCGCGTGCGCCTCGCCGACGCCGCGGCGCCCGGCGGCGGGCCTTACGACGGCGTATGCTGCTTTTTCCTGCTGCACGAGGTGCCGGACAGCCACAAGCGTTCGGTCATCAGGGGGCTTCTCGACTCGGTCCGGCCGGGCGGCCGGGTGGTCTTCGTGGATTACCACAAGCCCAAGTTCTGGCATCCCCTGAGGGGCCTGATGAGTTTCGTGTGGCGGCGACTCGAGCCCTTCGCGTTCGGCCTGGTGGATACCGAAATCCGCAAGCTGGCCGAAGACACCGACGCCTTCACCTGGCGCAAGGAAACCTACTTCGGCGGCCTGTATCAGAAAGTGGTCGCCCAACGCCACCCGACCGCCTGACCGGCCGCCCGCGGCGTCGCGGGCCTCAACCGTAGCCCACGCTACGCTTTTCGGCCCGCTCCTGGCGGGGCGGTCGCCGGGACGCGACGCAGACCATGGTGGAGGGGAGAAATACGGGCTGACCGCCCGGCGGCACGGGCGCTATCCTGGCAGCAACGACCGCGGGGAGGCGATGGGAGGCGCGCCGTGCTCACCCGGGCCGAGACGTACGACGACGTGTGCCGGGCCCTGCGCTGGGAGGTGCCGGCGCGGTTCAACATGGGCGTCGACGTGTGCGACAAGCACGCCGATGCCGACCCGTCGCGCACGGCGCTGATCGTCGAGGACGAGGACGGCGACATCACCCAGTACAGCTTCGGCGCCGTCCGCGGGCTGTCCAACCGGCTGGCCAACCTGCTGACCGCCCGCGGCCTCGCCCGCGGCGACCGGGTCGGCGTGCTGCTGTCCCAGTCGGTGGAGGCGGCGATCACGCATGTCGCCGCGTGGAAGGCGGGGCTGGTCTCCATCCCGCTGTTCACCCTGTTCGGCGAGGACGCCCTCGAATTCAGGCTGGCCGACAGCGGGGCGCGGGCCCTGGTCACCGATGCCGCCAACCTGCCCAAGATCGAGGCCATCCGCGACCGCCTGCCGGCCCTCGAATTGCTGCTGGTCACCGGGCTGGGGGCCGAAGGGCCGGGGCTGGTGGACTTCTGGCGCGGTATCGACTCAGGCGCCGACGCGTTCACCCCGGTGGACACCCCCGCCGAGGACCCGAGCCTGATCATCTACACCTCGGGCACCACCGGGAACCCGAAGGGGGCGCTGCACGCCCACCGGTCCCTGCTCGGCCACCTGCCGGGGGTCGAGTTCCCCCACGAGTTCTTCCCCCAGCCCGGCGACCTCATGTGGACGCCCGCCGACTGGGCGTGGATCGGCGGCCTGATGAACGTGCTCATGGCGTCGTGGCACCACGGGGTGCCGGTGCTCGCCCACCGGGCGCGCAAGTACGACCCCGAGGACGCGCTCGGCCTGATGGCCCGCCACGGGGTGCGCAACACCTTCATGCCGCCGACCGCGCTCAGGCTCATGCGGCAGGTGGCCCGGCCCCGGGAGCGGTTCGGCTTCGGGCTTCGCACCGTGACCTGCGCCGGCGAGCCCATGGGGGCGGAGCTGCTGGACTGGGGGCGTGAGGCGCTGGGCATCACCTTCAACGAGTTCTACGGCCAGACCGAGTGCAACCTGGTGGCCGCCACCTGCGCCGCCATCATGGAGGCCAGGCCGGGCTCCATGGGCCGCGCCGTCCCCGGCCACGTGGTCGAGGTGGTGGACGACACCGGCACCGTGCTGCCGGCGGAGACCGAGGGCCACATCGCGGTGCGCCGGCCCGACCCGGTGATGATGCTCGGCTACTGGGGCAACGCGCAGGCGACGCGGGACAAGTTCGTCGGCGACTGGCTGATGACCGGCGACATCGGGCGCAAGGACGCCGACGGCTACCTGTGGTTCATGAGCCGCGACGACGACGTCATCACGTCGGCCGGCTACCGCATCGGGCCGGGCGAGATCGAGGACTGCCTGGGGCGCCACCCGGCGGTGTCCCTGGTCGCCGCCATCGGCGTCCCCGACCCGCTGCGCACCGAGGCCATCAAGGTCTTCGTCGTGCTGCGCGACGGCGAGCAGGCGTCGCCCGACCTGGAGGACGACATCCGCAACTTCGTGCGCTCGCGCCTGTCGCCCCACGAGGTGCCGCGCCACGTGGCCTTCGTCGACGCCCTGCCGATGACGGCCACCGGCAAGATCCGCCGCAAGGCGCTGCGCGAGCGGGAGCGGGGGTCGGGGGGATGAGATGAGGAGGACGGGGGGTCGATGGAACGCGGAGGACGCCGAGGTGACGCAGAGGACGCCGAGGATGAAGGACTGCGCCGCCAAGCGGCGCGGGAGTCCTCCTCCGCGCCCTCGGCGTGCCCCCCGCGTCCTCCGCGTTGACTCGAGGAACGCCGTCAGCCGCCGCGGGGCGGGGCGCGGTCGCCGGCCGGGAGGGAGGGGATCAGTAGTCGCTTTCGGTGACGTCCTTGACGACGAAGCCGTCTTCCGGTCGGAAGCGTTCGGCAATCAAGCGCCGCGCCTCCGTTTCGTTCCGGGCGACCACGTCACGGACCTGCAAGTCCGCCCAATAGTCGTCGAAAAACGAATGGCTTTTGTTTTCTTTTACGAGGGCCCTTACTTTCTTGTTGTAGATTGCCACTTCGAACATCTTGTGTCCGGTATTCGGCAGGTGCAGCATGGTTTTTCCCGTTGTCGGTCGTCTTTCTCCCAGGTTTCGGGCCGATTGCGGCCTCCCTTGCCGTCGCCCCCCTGACGGCCGCGGTTCGCGATCGCCCGAACATTACTATTTAACATATACTTCGGGTTAAGAAAACCTTTATGTGGTGTAATTTATCGTGCGGCGGCCCGAATAATACAGCGCGATCTCGTTATTGCGGCGCAGCGTCGCCGTTATTCCGCCGCCGCGGGGCGTCCTCTGTTGGTGCCTGGATGCGCAGCCGGCGCCGGCGGACGGGCCACTCCAGCCGCAGGCCGCGGTCCGGGTCGACCACCAGACCGTAGGCCAGCAGACCGGTGGTGAGGACCGCCGGCACGGCCGGCAGCAGCAGCCACAGGGAGCGCTCCCAGGCCAGCCACACCAGGGCGCCGCAGGCCACCGCGCTCACCGCCACGTACAAGACGCTGCACGCCCGGTCGACCAGCCGCAGCAGGCGGCCGGCGCCGTCGGTGGCGCGCATCTTGATCGAATGGGGCTGGCCGGAGGTGGCCATGGCGCCGCGTCAGTCGGTGGCCCGGACCACCTGCTCCACCACGTACCCGGCCTCGCGCGGGTAGCGCCGGGCGACCTTGGCGCGGGCGTCCTGTTCGTCGGCGGCCGTGACCTCGATGTAATGGGTGTCGCCCCAGCTGTCTTCCAGATGCCGGTGGCGTTCGCCGGCGCTGACCAGGCGCCGGACCTCCTCGTTGTAGAGCGCGACCTCGAACTTGCGCATGGGGGGGCGTTCACCGTCCTTGTTTTCCAGGCGATTATGCCGCAACGGGGCGGCGGCGGCCACGACATTCCAAACACCCCTCCATCGCCCCCTCCGCGCGGTTGAATAACCACGGAGAAATTGTTACAATTCCCGAAATGGCCGTGAGGGTGGGAGGTTAAGACGATGACGCCACCGGACAGCACGGTGGTCTCTTGAAAACCTGTTGAAGAGACTGCGTTTTTACGCAAGGAAGTTCGGCCGGTACAGAGGCCGGACGGTGCCAGGAGCACACCTCAAGGAAACCCCGCCGCGGCGCCCACCGCATGATGGCGGGGTTTTCGTGTTCACACTCTCAACACACCTCGCAGCGGAAGTCGGCCCGCATGTAGAGGATGACCTGCCAGATCTCGTCGGGCTCCAGCACGTCCGCGTACGCGGGCATCTCGGTGTTCAACTCGACCCCGCCCTCGGCGATGCTCCAGTAGAGGTACGGGTCGCTGGCGTAGGGCGCCCCCATGGTGTGGACGAGGGTGGCCGGCGACGTCCCCAGGGCCTCGCCGCCGAAGCCGTCCCCCAGGCCCGTGGCCCCGTGGCAGACAGCGCACAGGGCGGCATAGAGATCGGCCCCCCGGCGCACGGCCTGGCCGGTCGGCGCCACCGGATTGGCCAGCGCCCGGTACTTGGCCGGCATGCTGCCGATCATCATCTGGCGCGCCGCCGAGCCCGATTCCGCGGCGGCGGGCCCGCCGTCCTTGTGCGCTGGCGGCTCCCCGGCATGACCAAAAGCAGGCGACATCAGCGCCGCCGAGAGCAGCGCCAAGAGTCCGCGTTTCCCCAAGTCCATCCTCCCGGATTTCTCGACGGCGCCGTGTCGTCCGGCGTTGGCGCCATTGTGCGCCGGGCGCGGCGACGAATCAACTTGCGCCCCGCCGCCGGGTCCCCACATCAGGCGAAACGACGGAGGTCGGCGATGGCGGACAAGGTGGAGAAATCCGACGACGAGTGGCGGCGCGTGCTCACGCCCGATCAGTACCAGGTGTGCCGCCGCAAGGGCACCGAGCGGGCCTTCACCGGGCGCTACTGGAACACCAAGACGCCCGGCACCTATGCCTGCGTGTGCTGCGGCCAGGAGCTGTTCTCGTCCGACACCAAGTTCGACTCCGGCACCGGATGGCCCAGCTTCTGGCAGCCCATCGACGGCGACCGGCTCGGCACCGAGACCGATGCCAGCTACGGCATGATCCGTACCGAGGTGGTGTGCAGCCGCTGCCAGTCCCATCTCGGCCACGTGTTCGAGGACGGGCCGCGGCCCACCGGGCTGCGCTACTGCCTCAACTCGGTCGCCCTGGAACTGAAACCCGGGGGCCCGGAGGGGGAGGACACCTGAGCCTGCGGGCTCAGCGGGCCATCAGGCTCATCTTCCGGTCTTCGTGGAGCACGTGGTCGACGATCCAGTCCTTGAGCTCCTGCTCGAGCTCCTCGCGGAACGCCAACCCCGGGTCGCTGCGGAATTTCTTCATGGTCTCCACGAACTCGTCGAGGAACGCGTCGTGGGACTTCTTGTGCTCGGCGAAATAGGGGTAGTGGCGATCCCGCATGACCTTTTCCTCGAGGGCGAAGTGGGCCTGCATGCGGGCGTGGATGTCGCCCAGGCAGTCCTCGATCTCCCCTTTCTCGCACCCCTTGATGAAGTCGTCGTGTAGCCGGTTGACGAAGTCGAACAGGTCCTGGTGCTCGTAGTCGATCGCCGGGATCCCGATCTTGTACTCGTCCTTCCACTCGAAGATGGCCATGCCCCCCGTCCTCGATCGGTGGCGGGGCCGCTGCCGGCCGCCGCGCTGGTGCCATCGAGTCTACACCATCGACCGGCCGTGGCACCACACCGCCGCCGCGGGGCGCGCATGAGGTCTGTCGCGGCCGCGGGAGATGTGTATTGTGTCGCCCGGGAGATCACGCCAAGAGGGGGGACGCCGTGGCCGACCTCGTCATCCGTTTCAAGAAGCCCGCCGACTGGTCGGACACCGTCTACATCCACTACTGGGACACCACGCCGGCGGTGGCCGCCACCAACTGGCCCGGCGCGCCGATGACGGCCGAGGCCGGCGGCTGGTTCGCCGTCCGCCTGCACGGCGTGTCGGCGGCCCGCATGGTGTTCAACGACGGGAGCGGCCGCCAGACCGGCGACCTCTACCGCGACCGCGACGGCTGGTGTTCGGAGACCGGCCAGTGGTCGGACCGCAAACCACGTGCCAAGTCCGGCCCGAAGAAGGCGCCCCGACGCCGGGCCCCGTCGCCGGACCCGGTCGCCCTGCGGCCGGTCGGCGAGCGGACGGACTTCCGCGAGGAGACCATCTACTTTCTGCTCACCGCGCGGTTCTACGACGGCGACCCGTCCAACAACTTCTTCTGCCGCGATCGCATCAAGTTCAACGAGGCCTCCGGCGAGCCCGAGGACCCCCACTGGCGGGGCGACTTCAAGGGCCTGATCCAGCGCCTCGACTACCTCCGCGATCTCGGCTTCTCGGCCATCTGGATCACGCCGCCGGTCGAGAACCGGTCCGGCCTCGACTACCACGGCTACCACGGCTACGACTGGACCCGCATCGACCCGCGCCTGGAGTCCCCCGACGCCACCTACCAGGACCTGATCGACCAGGCCCATGCGCGCGGCATCAAGATCATCCAGGACGTGGTGGTCAACCACTCGTGCCAGTTCGGCATCCGCGGCAAGGTCCACATCGACCACCTGCCCATCAAGTACTACGTCCCCCAGGGCAAGCAGCCGGGCGAGGAGCGCCACGGCCCCTACGTGGGCAACCTGGGCAACTACGCCTGGCCCAATCGGGACGACATCGACAACCCGGTGGCGCCCGACTGGTATCGCGAGCGCCACGGCCGCGACCCGGACGGGGTCGAGCCCCTGGTCGACCCCAAGACCGGTGAGACCGTGCCCAAGCCCGGCTACGACCCCGGCCGCTTCTTCGGCATCGACGCCGGCACCCTCGATCCCGAGTGGTACCACCAGGAGGGCTTCATCGCCGGTGGCGACTGGGAGAACCAGTGGGCCCTGCAGGCCAAGCACCTGGCCGGCGACTGCATCGACCTCGCCACCGAGCGCCAGAACGTCAAGGACTACATCATCGGTTCCGTCAACCGGTACCTGGACATGGGCGTCGACGCGCTGCGCATCGACACGGTCAAACACGTCGAGCGCGACAACCTGCTGGAGTACGTGAACGCCTGGAAGGCCCACAAGCCGGGCCTGTTCGTGTTCGGCGAGAACCTGGTCAAGGGCTACGGCTGGGGCGACATGGGCGGCGGCGACAACGGCCCGTCGCCCATCCGCCCGTGGTGGTACACCCGCCTCGGCCACGACCCGCGCGATCCCAACTCGGGCGGCGATTCCGGGTTCCCGCAGCTCGACTTCGGGCTCTTCTCCACCTTCCGCGACAACCTCAGCCGTGGCAGCTACGACGGCGTCGCCCGGGTGCTGGAGATGGATTGGATCTACGGCAACGCCACCGAGCTGGTGACCTTCCTTCAGAACCACGACGTCGGCCCCGACAACGATTTCATGTTCCGCTTCAAGGGCGAGCAATGGATGGCGGCGGCCGCCTACAACCTGCTGTGGACGGCCCGCGGCATCCCCTGCCTCTACTACGGCGAGGAGATCGAGTTCATGAAGGGGGCGCCCCAGGACGTCATCGGCGAGCGCGACACCCTGGACGCCACTGGCCGCGCCTATTTCGGCGACCACCTGGAGGACGGCCGCATCGCCGAGACCCAGGCCCATCCCCTGTACCAGCATATCAAGCGCCTCAACATGGTCCGCCGCGCCGTGCCGGCGCTGCAGAAGGCGGCCATGGGCCAGGTCAGCGAGTGGGGCAGCGGCATGAGCTTCGTGCGCGACTGGAACGACGGCGAGAGCTACGCGGTGGTCGGCCTGACCATCGGCGGCGACCAGCACATCACCGTCGGCGGCGTCCGCAACGGCACCTACCGCGACTGCGTCACCGGCTCCGAGACCCAGGTCGCCGACGGCACCCTGTCCTTCCACGTGAACGGCAACTCGGCCGGCATCCACGTGCTCGACGGGCCGGGCAAGATCGGCGCCGACGGGGCCTACCTGCGCTAGCGGTCTGGCGAGGCATGCACGTCGTCATCGCTCCGGACTCCTTCAAGGGATCGGCGACCGCGACGCAGGTCGCCCGTGCCATCGCCGACGGCCTGCACCGTATCGCCCCCGACGTGAGCACGACCCTGGTCCCCATGGCCGACGGCGGCGAGGGCACGGTGGAGGCGGTGCTCGGCATCCTCGGCGGCACCGCGGTCGAGGCCACGGTGCGCGATCCCCTGGACCGGCCGGTGCGGGCCACCTTCGGCTGGGTCGAGGACCGGCGCCTGGCGGTGATCGAGATGGCGGCGGCGTCGGGTCTGCCGCTGCTCGCGCCCGATCACCTGGACCCCGGCGAGGCGTCCAGCTACGGCACCGGAGAGCTGATCCGCGCCGCCCTGGACCAGGGCGCCGAGTCCATCATCCTGGGCATCGGCGGCAGCGCCACCGTGGACGGGGGCAGCGGGCTTCTGGCCGCCCTCGGCATCCGGTTCCTCGATGCGGACGGGAACGAGGTGCGGGGGGCCGGAGGGCACCTGGGACGGATCGCCCGCATCGATGTCGCCGGACTGGATGGACGCGCCCGGGCGGTGCCCATCACCCTGGCCTCCGACGTGTCCAGTCCCCTGCTCGGCCCTACCGGCGCCATCCACGTGTTCGGTCCCCAGAAGGGTGTCGCCGCCGACGCCCTCGACGCCTTCGAGGCCGGCATGGCGCACTTTGCCGACGTGGTGGTCCGCACCATCGGAGCCGACCGCCGCGACGAGCCGGGCAGCGGCGCCGCCGGCGGCATGGGGTTCGGTGTGCGGTGCTTCCTCGACGCCCGGTATCGCGACGGCTTCTCGTTGATCGCCGAACTGAGCGGCCTGGTCAGCCTCATCTCCGCCGCCGACCTTGTGATCACCGGCGAGGGCCGGCTGGACGCCCAGTCCCTGGTCGGCAAGGTGCCGGTCAGCGTCGCCCGCATGGCCAAGGCTGCCGGCGTTCCCGCCTTGGCCCTGGCCGGCCAGGTGGAGGGTGACTTGGCAGCGTTGCGCGCCGAAGGGCTGGCAGCGGTGATGCCCATCGTCGACCGACCGATGACCTTGCAGGACGCCATGGACGACGGCGTGACGCTGATCGAACGGGCCGCCGCCCGCCTGATGGCCATCCTCGAGGTCGGCGGCCTCCTCGCCGGCAAGGGACCGGTTCACAATGCGTAAGCACGTCCGCGTATGGCCCGGCCGGCCCTACCCCCTGGGCGCCACCTGGGACGGCCAGGGGGTCAACTTCGCGCTGTTCTCCGGCCACGCCCAGCGGGTCGAGCTGTGCCTGTTCAATGCCAAGGGAACCCGCGAGACCGCCCGCGTGCGGCTGCCCGAGTACACGGCCGAGGTGTGGCACGGCTACCTGCCCGACGCCCGCCCCGGACAGGTCTACGCCTACCGTGTGTGGGGGGTCCACGACCCGGCCCGCGGGCACCGCTTCAACCACCACAAGCTGCTGCTCGACCCGTACGCGCGGGAGCTGGTCGGCGCCGTGGACTGGGGGGATTCCCTGTTCGGCTACCGCTTCCATGCGCGGGTTCCCGACCTGTCGCTGAGCACCCGGGACAACGCCCGCCGCATGCCCAAGTGCCGGGTGGTCGAGTCCGACTTCGACTGGGGCGATGATGCGCCGCCGCGGCACGCCTGGCACGACACGGTCATTTACGAGGCCCACGTGCGCGGTCTCACCAAGCTCCATCCCGACGTGCCGGCGAAGCAGCGCGGCACCGTCGCCGGCCTCGCCCATCCGGCGGTCATCGACCACCTGCTGGGCCTCGGCGTCACCGCCATCGAGCTGCTGCCGGTGCACGCCTTCCTGCAGGACCGCCACCTGGTGGACAAGGGGCTTGCCAACTACTGGGGCTACAACACCATGGCCTTCTTCGCCCCCGAGCCGCGCTACCTGGCGACGGGCCGCCTCGACGAGTTCAGGGCCTTCGTCAAGGCCTACCACGAGGCCGGGCTCGAGGTGATCCTGGACGTGGTCTACAACCACACGGCGGAAGGCAACCAGTTGGGGCCGACCCTGTCCTTCCGCGGCATCGACAACCACGCCTACTACCGCCTGGTGCCGGGAAACGAACGCTACTACATGGACTTCACCGGCTGCGGCAACGCCTTCAACCTCCACCACCCCCGGGTCCTGCAACTGGTCATGGACTCGCTCAGGTACTGGGTGGAGGAGATGCATGTGGACGGCTTCCGCTTCGACCTGGCGACGACCTTGGCCCGCGAGGCCGACGGCGCCTTCGACCACCACGGCGGCTTCCTCGACGCCATCCGCCAGGACCCGGTGCTGTCCCACGTCAAGCTTATCGCCGAGCCGTGGGACGTGGGCGATGGCGGCTACCGGCTGGGCGGCTTTCCGCCCGACTGGGCCGAGTGGAACGACCGCTACCGGACCACGGCGCGCCGGTTCTGGCGCGGTGACGACGGCCAGGTGGCGGACCTGGCGACCCGGCTCACCGGCTCGTCCGACGTGTTCGAGACCCACGGGCGGCGGCCGTGGGCGAGCGTCAACTTCGTCACCGCCCACGACGGCTTCACCCTGGCCGACCTGGTGGCCTACGAGCGCAAGCACAACCAGGCCAACGGCGAGGACAACCGCGACGGCACCGACCACAACGACAGTTGGAACTGCGGCGTCGAGGGGCCCACCGACGACCCGGAGATCCAACGCCTGCGCCTCAAGCAGCGGCGCAACCTCCTGGCCACCCTGATGCTGTCCCAGGGGCTGCCCATGCTGCTGGCCGGCGACGAGTTCGGCCGCACCCAGGTGGGCAACAACAACGCCTACTGCCAGGACAACGAGACCGGCTGGGTGGACTGGTCGGCCATCGATGAGGCCGAGGCCGGGTTCCTGGAGTTCGTGCGCGGCGTCATCCGCCTGCGCCACGACCATATCGTGTTCCACCGCAACCGCTTCTTCCACGCCCAGTGGATCACCGGCACCCACATCCAGGACATCGTCTGGCTGCAGCCCGACGGCAGCGAGATGACCAAAGCGGAATGGGAGGACGAGAGCCTGCACGCGCTGGGCTTCCTGATCCGCGGCGAGGCCGGCGAGTACCACCTGACGGAGACCGGCGAGCCCCAACCAGACGACAGCTTCCTGGTCATCCTCAACGCGGCCGAGAAGCCGGTGCCGTGGCACCTGCCGCCACTCTCGGTAGGGTCAGGCTGGCAGCGGTTGATGGACACCGACACCGACGACGGCCTGGGGAGCGGCGAGACCTACGACGACGGCGACGTCTATGACGTGCAGCCTCAGTCATTCGTGCTGCTGGTGCGCAGCCCCTAGGAAGGGGACGCACGAAGGCTCGGCTGGAGCCCGATCGCCGCGAAATGCCGAATACGGCACAGACAATGTCCGATTATCCCTGACGCCCGGACCTGGGGATGCGTTGGCCCGATGTCGCACATTGACCCGCGTCGGACATCGCCGCTTTAGCGTTCGTGCAATGGCGGCGGTCCCGAAAGACTGGCGTTCGTTCCCACTGCCGCCGGGGTTCACAACGTCGTAGCCGATAAGGGACCGTTAACCGGCTTTCCGTCGCCGTGCCCAACCAAAGCCCGCAAGACCGACGGCGAGTAGGGTCAGGGTGCCGGGTTCAGGGACGTTGGCCGATGGGGAAACTACATTTACCGACGTCCGCCTAATCGTAGTCTCACCGTAGCTATCGGTAACCCTCATTTCTATTTCATGAAGGCCTAAGGAACTGACGCCCAAAGACTCGATCAACGAGAACGGAATAACAGGATCGAAATCAAAAGCGTCGTCGAACTGGCCGTCGCCGTCGATATCCCAGCCTGATGTGAGGAAGTCCAAGGGAAGATCACCATCGGTGGCAGATCCATTCAAAGCCCAGTCGGCACCGTGCTCGAATGTATAGGGGCCACCAGTGTCGGCAGTTGGTGGCCTAATTGCATCCGGGATTAATGTGACGGTTATGCTGTCCGTCGCTGTCAGAGCAGGGTCATTGTCATCCGTAACGCGTAGAACGACCGTCTGCGTCTCCCCTGATGCAAGGGTGCTCAACGTCAGAGTAACGGTAACGGACGGGCCCGTGGCATCGAACACACCGTCATTGTCCACGTCCCACTCGTATTGGGCGATGGATACCCCCTCGTCTCCCGGCAGAGAGAGCGAGCCGTCTAAGACGAAATCAAAGGAGAAGTCCGGAGCGGTTCCAACCATCGTGGCTACCGGGGTGGTCACGACCGCCGTGGGCCGCCAACCAAAGCCGTCAGCTTCGGCACTGAAGCCGAGGGCAGAGGTTTGTTCAAAAGAAGACTTCGCTATCGACGCCTCATCCAGCACGGGATCAAAGAACACGACCTCTGTCAGGATCCCATCGTTCGAAAAAAATGCGTCCTCGATATCCGGCAGGTCCACCAAGTTCGTATCCACTAAGAACCTTATGGACTCGCCGGGGTCGAAACCAGAGAACCCAATCGTCGCAATACCCGAGCCGTCTACGGACACGGAATCCGGAGGTGTGACTTCGATCTCGGAGTCACCCACAGGCGCGAATATGAAATCACGGAAAAACCCTGTTCCGGGCGGTGTCGGGGCGGTATCGAAGAAACCGCCAACCAAGGAGGAGTTGGAAGGATGTGAAACATTCGATAGGTCAAGCTTGATTTCCGTGATGACCTCACCACCCGTTGATTCATTCACGAACTCAAAAGTCGTCAGGTCATTTCCGCTAGCGGTTGCTGAGAACTTCGGTCCGAGAATCGGTCTGACAAGCCAGTGGCCGACGCCGGGATCCGCCTCATCTTTTGGAATGGAGCCGTCGGGGGACGATGCACGTCCAAGGTCTATGGTTCCGGAAGCAATGGATCCGCAGTTGCTGGACGCCGCAGTAACGGCCTTGCCCGGGCAGGTCTGAACAAAGGAGGTGTACCTGCTGTCGATATCTGGACCAGAACCCGTTATGCCCTGGGAGATCGTCCCGAAGGTCGGAGATGGGCCACTGGTCGCCCCGAGCTTCTCGATCAGTGCGGCTGCCGCCGCGAAATCAACGTCCCTGAAGACACCATCAACGGCGGACAAACCGGCGTTGGCAAAAAAATTACGTACTTGAGTATGACCTGCGTGTGAGAACCCGAGATCGTGGTTCGGATTTTGGCCGCCAAGTTCTGTGAATGTGGTCGATGGTAAAGAGATCGCTGAGTAGGAGGTGTTTCGCGTCACATCCAAATCAAGCCATTCGAGTCCTGTCGAGGTATCAACCGTGATCAACCTGTCGCCCGGGGAGAGAAGGTCGCGCTCGAAAATAGCAGCTTGGGCAGAGTTAAGCGTCAGCCCTATGGCCGCTAGCGTCAAAACTAGACCGGCCGAAACCGGTTTCGTGTATCCCATTGTTGGTTTCCCCCATATTGATTGTCGGTTTTCAGACCGAAAGAAGTGGCGGTTACATCGAGGCCTATCGCGCCATGACCTTTCCAGGCGAGCCCACGGTACGGGTTGACGATGCGACAAAGGTCTTCGAGGCGGCCGAGTATTCTCTTGATCGCATGACAGCCTCGACGAAGGGCGGCGGATAGCCAGCCCTTCCGGATCCGATTGGCGCTCGGCGGAATTCGCGGGACGCTGCTACTCGCATCGACTCGCGAGAGTTGTTGCGGGATGTCGTCATGGATCGCTACCCCCCGATCGCTCACCGCAATACCCTTATCCGCTCCCCGTCACCGCAGTCTGCTGCGCTTCCTGCACCGGCCAGACGAAACCATATACGTGAATAACAGGATGCAATTTTCACGCCGCTGCGCACAAACGGCTGATATCATTTGTTTTATGATTCATCGTACTTTTGGTGCGACGGTTGAGAATGTCAAAGAATTCGACGGGCGTGTCGCCTTATTCTTCAGCCACTGGTCACGCACTCCCTCGGTCGGGGCCGAATTCTGTATCGAGTTTCAATAGGTTAAGACTTATAGGGACTCTTGATCGTGTGGTCGCGAAGGTGTAAAGGGCGCCGACAGGCAAGCCTGTCTCGCGTCCGTCTTTGGATTTCCGAGGTCGAAAGCGGAACGTCCGCTATTGGCTATCAGCGGCGGTGTGGGCCGCCCTATGATCACCTCCGATATTCGCCCCAGAGCGGAGATCCGCGCTCAGATCGTCCGCTTATGCGCCGGGATCAAAGGTGCCTAGCACCGGGCATGGTATTCTGATCATGACCCGAGGCCGACTTCCTTCGTCGGCAGCTTACGATCGGGTCGGGCCTATCATCCGGACGGCAAATCGACATAAGTCAATGTGGCTGCCGTTCTTGAGCGCACATGTGACCGACAAGCTGGGCTCCGAGCGTGAGTGATCAGCGACCTCGTTGGAGATGGCGGTTGGGCCGGGACTCGTGGCTTGGCCTCGCCGCCCTGTTCGTGGCGGCGGCGGTCGTCGTGCTCGAGCCGGCTCCTGTCGACAGGGTGCGGTTTCGTGCCTTGGAGGTGCTCCAGACGGTCCGGCACGCGGCCGACCCACCCGAGTACGGGACCGTCGTGACCATCGTCGATATCGACGAAGACAGTCTCGCCGGGGTCGGTTCGTGGCCGTGGCCGCCGATGATCTGGGCGGACCTCCTGGTCCGCGTCGCCGAAGCGGGGGCGGTGGTCATCGGTGTCGACCACAGGTTCGCGCCGGACCCGAGAGGCGCGGGTGCGCCCGAGATCCAGAAGGTCATTGACATGAACGAGGCCCCGTTGGCCGAGTCCGTGGCCCGCACCCGGGTCGTCCTGGGCCGGTGGGTCGGCGACGCGGCGCCGGACGAGAATCCGGCCCCGCCGGCGGCGGTCACCGTTCGGCTGACTGATCCGGAAGCCGGGGTTTTCCTGCCGGCCTTTCCGGCTCAATCGCTCAATGTCCCGGCACTCGACGCCGCGGCGGCGGGACACGGCGTGTTGTCGACGGTCTCAGCGCCGAATGGGGTGGCCCAACGGGTCCCGACGGTGAACTCCGTTGACGGGACCGTCCATCCTTCGATGTTCGTCGAGATGCTGCGTGTGGCGATGGGCCGTCCCGAGGTGGTCGTCGAGGGCGGCCGTGCCGGCGTCGAGGCCGTCCGTATCGGCGACCAGCTCACGCTGCACCCCGACCAAGAGGGCCTTCTGTGGATGTGGTACGCCGACGTCGATCGGAGGCGCTATGTGTCGGCCGTCGATGTCCTGCAGGGGGCGGACGCGATCCGCCGCATCAAGGGCAAATTCGTCCTCATCGGCGCGACGGCAACGGGGCTGGCGACCATGGAGGCGATCCCGGGAGGCCGGCAGGTCCCGCGCGTGGAAGTCCACGCCCAAGCCATCGAGCGTGCGATCGACGGCCGCTATCTGCACCGACCGCGGCACGGGGCGATGATCGAACTGGCCGTTGCGCTCGGGCTCGGCCTGGTCGCCATCATCGCCTTGCCCACCTTGCCCAGGATCGCCGCCCTGTTCGCCGTTCTCGCCATCGAGGCGACATTGGGCGGGTTCGCGTGGATCCTGGTGCGCACCCAAGGCGTCCTGTTCGACCCCGCGATCCCCGGGCTGGTCTTTGCGGTGGTGTGTCTGCTCCTGGTTCTCGGGCGATCGAGGAGGCCTTCAGCCCACAAGTGACCACGATGGGCCGTAACAGACCACCTCCGAGGGTCACGCCATGTATCAGCCGAAGTATTCCGGCAGGACCCCTGCCAGGTTGCGGCGCACCCGGTCACGGATGGGCTCGCCTCCGTTCTCGCGCACGAAGGGCTTTCCGGTCACGGTCTCGTAAAGAGCGATGTATTTCTGCGAGAACGCCAGCAGGGTTTCGTCCGGGATGGCGGGGATCGGGTCCTTGTACGGATCGCAGCGGTCGCTGATCCACAGGCGCAGGAACTCCTTGTCCAGCCCTTCGGGTTCCTTGACCGCGGCCAGACGGTCGGCGTAGCTCCCGCGCCTCCAGTAGCGGCTGGAATCCGGCGTGTGGACCTCGTCGGCGAGCACGATGGTGCCGTCGTCGTCGAGGCCGAACTCGTATTTGGTGTCCACCAGGATCAGGCCCTGTTCGGCGGCGATCTCGCGCCCCCGGGCGAACAGGGCCAGGCTGATGCCGGCGACCGCGTCCCACTGGCTCTGGCTCAACAGACCCCGGGCGACGATCTCGTCTGCCGTGATGGGCGCGTCGTGCTCCCCCTGGATCGCCTTGGTGGTGGGGGTGAGGATGGTGTCCGGAAGCTTCTCGTTCTTGGCCATGCCGTCGGGGAACCGGTGGCCGTACAACACCCGTTCCCCCCGCGCGTACATGGTCCAGATGGACGTGTCCGTGGACCCGGTCAGGTAGTCGCGCACGATCATCTCGATGGGCATCATGTCGAGGTGCCTGGCGACCACCACGTTGGGGTCGGGATAGTCGATGACGTGGTTGGGGCAGATGTCGGCAGTGGCCTCGAACCAGAACCGGGCGGTCTGGTTGAGAACCTGCCCCTTGAAGGGCACGGCGGCCAGCACCTGGTCGAAGGCCGATTGGCGGTCGGTGGCGATCATCACCTGGCGGCCGTCCGGGAGGCGGTAGGTGTCGCGGACCTTTCCCCGATAGAACCCGGGCAGTTCGGGGAAGTGCGCGTCGGTGAGACACTGGGACGCGAGGGAAATGCCACTGTCGCCGGTCATCGATGTCCTCTCATCACGGTTCGGTCAGGAAGGGACGAAAGCCCCTATATGGCTCTTCCGCATGGTTTTTCAAACCCGGCCCGGATGGTAGCCGTACGACCCCGGATTTGGAATCGCGGCCGCGGGACGCCGGCAAGGTTTTCGGCATCGGACGGTCGCGCTTCAGCCGAGCGCCGCGTCCGGCCCGTCCAGATACCAGGCCACCGACCACGGTGGTAGGGGATCGGTCGGCGCGGCGACGGGGCCCGTGGCGTAGACGATCCGGCCCTTCGGCGTCGTGGGTGGCGGCGGTGACGGCCCGTCCGACAGGTTGGCGACGACGGCAAGCGCGCAACCGTCGCCGAGCCGCCAGGTCACCATCAGCGCCGCGCCGGCGATCCAGGCGACGCGCCCCGCGCCACCGCCCATGCCGGACAGGCGGGGCACGACGAGGCGCCGGCGCAGGTCCAGCAGCTCGCGGGTGAAGGCCAGCCTGCGGTCGTGGGGCGGGCGCGCCTTGGCGCCATGATCGAGGACACTGGCGGCGAAGGTCTCCGGCGCGGCGGGGTCGGGGATGCGCGCCCGCGCCGCCGGGTCGCGGAACTCGGGGAAGCGTGCGAACTCCCGCCGCCGTCCCTCGGCCGCCGGGTCGCGGAAATCGGGTCCCAGGTCGCTGAAGAACAGAAACGGCTCCGGCGCCGCCCAGTCCTCGCCCATGAACAGCAGCGGCGGCGACGGCGCCAGCAGCAGCACCGCCATGGCCGCCTCCACCGCCGCGGCCGGGACCAGATCGGTGATGCGCTCGCCGAAGGCCCGGTTGCCCACCTGGTCGTGGTTCTGCAGGAACGAGACAAAGGCGGTGGCCGGCAGGTGGCCGCTGGGCCCGCCGCGCGTCGCGCCCCCCCGGTAGGCGGACGGCTCCCCCTGGTAGGCGAAGCCCTCGGCCAGGCAGCGGGCCAGGTGGCGGGCCGGGTCGTCGGCGTAGTCGCCGTAGTAGCCGTGGTCCTCGCCGGTGAGCAGGGCGTGCAGGGCGTGGTGGATGTCGTCGTTCCACTGGGCCACGTACCGGCGCGGCCGGCCGTCGTTGTCGCGCTCCAGGTAACGGGGCTGGTTGTGGTCGTTCTCCAGCACCAGATGCACGTGCCGGTCGGCGCCGAGGCGATCGCGGACCGCCGCCGCCAGCTCCTCCAGGATGTGGGGGCGCGAGCGGTCGTCGATGGTGTCGACCGCGTCCAGCCGCAGCCCGTCCAGGTGGTACTCCTCGAGCCAGAACAGGGCGTTGTGGATGACCCAGTCACGCACGACGCGGCTGCCCGGTCCGTCGAAGTTCAGGGCCGCCCCCCACGGCGTGTGCCGGGTGCGGTGGAAGAACCGCGACCCGGCGCAGACGTGGAGGTAGTTCCCCTCCGGGCCCAGGTGGTTGTGGACCACGTCCAGAAACACCATGAGGCCGCGCGCGTGCGCGGCGTCGACCAGGGCCTTCAGGTCCTCGGGCCGCCCGTAGCGGGCCTTGGGTGCGAACAGGCAGACCCCGTCGTAGCCCCAGCCGCGGTCGCCCGGGAAGTCGGCCACCGGCATCAGCTCGATGGCGGTGACCCCGAGGTCGGCCAGCTCGTCCAGGCGCTCGGCGACGGCGGCGAAGGTGCCGGTGCGGGTGAACGCCCCCACGTGAAGCTCATAGAGAACCGTCTCCGCCCATGGCCGGCCGCGCCAGTCCCCGTCCCGCCAGGCATAGTCCTCGGGGACGACCACTTCGCTGGGGCCGTGCACACCGGCGGGCTGGAACCGCGACGCCGGGTCGGGAACGAGCAAGCCGCCGTCCAGACGGTAGCGGTACAGGCTCCCGGCCCCCGCCTCGGCCACCGTCGCCCGATGCCAGCCGTCGCCTTCCGGGTCCATCGGCACCTCGCGGGCCGGTCCCGGACCGTCCAGGCACAGGGACACGGCGTCCGCGTCGGGGGCGAACAGGCGGAAGCGGATGCCGCCCGCGGCCGGCTCGGCCCCGAATGGCATGGCATGGCGGCGGGTGGTCACGTGTGTCCGGTCCCCCAGGGATTGGCTGCGGCCGAGTCTGGACGCTGCGGCCAGGCCCGTCGAGGCCGCTCTCGCCATCCGACGACGATTGGTGCATGGTGGACCGGGGGGCGTGTGATCGGTGGAGGCCTGCCATGGCGCAAAAAGTCACCGTCCTGATCGGCACCAAGAAAGGCGTCTTCCTGCTCGAAAGCGACACCGGGCGGCGGTCGTGGGCACTGCGCGGCCCCTTTTGCGAGTCATGGCCCATCAACCACGTCATCGCCGACCCGGCGACGGGCATCCTCTACGGCGGCGGCGGCAACGAGTGGTTCGGCCCGGCGGTGTGGAAATCCACCGACCTCGGCGCCTCCTGGACCCATTCCAGCGAAGGCCTCACCTACGGCGAGGGCGAGGACTCCATCAAGTCCGTGTGGAGCCTGGCACCGGGCCACGGAGGCCTCTACGCGGGGGTCGAGCCGGCCGGCCTGTTCCACAGCGACGACGACGGCCAGACCTGGCGCGACATCCCCGGCCTGCGGGACCACCCGTCCCGTCCCGAGTGGCAACCGGGCGCCGGCGGACTGATCCTGCATTCCCTGGTCCCGCACCCGGACGACCGGAGCCAGGTCTGGGTCGCCATCTCCGCAGCCGGCGTGTTCCACACCGTCGACGGCGGGACAACCTGGGAGGCGCGCAACCAGGGCACCCGCTGCGACTTCCTGCCGGAGGAGCAGCGGTATCCCGAGTACGGCCAGTGCGTGCACTGCCTGGTGGCGGCGCCGGGCATCCCCGACCGCCTGTACCAGCAGAACCACTGCGGCATGTACCGCAGCGACGACGGCGGCCGGACCTGGGACAGCATCGAGGCAGGCCTGCCATCGACCTTCGGGTTCCCGGCGGCGACCCACCCGCGGGAGGCCGACACCCTCTATCTGGTGCCCCTGAACGGCGACGTGGCGGGCCGCTTCATGCCCGACGGCAAGACCGCCGTGTGGCGCACCCGTGACGGCGGCGCCACCTGGGCCGACCTGCGCGACGGTTTGCCCCAGGAGAACGCCTACCTGGGCGTCCTGCGCCAGGCCCTGGCTACCGACCCCCTGCACCCCGTCGGCGTGTATTTCGGCACCTCGTCGGGCGCCCTGTTCGCCAGCACCGACGAGGGCGACACCTGGACCTGCATTGCCCAGCACCTGCCGGCCATCAGCTCGGTCGAGACCCTGGTCGTCGATGCCTGACACGAACGACCGCACCACGGTAACCGTGGTGCTTCCCAACGCCCTGCTGACCCTGTTTACGGGTTCGGAGCCGCGGGTCGAGGTGGCCGCGTCCACCGTCGGCGAGGTGTTCGATGCCCTGGAGGCCCGCTGGCCGGGCATGCGCGACCGCCTGCGGGACTCGACCCCGGCCATCCGCCGGCACATCAACGTGTTCGTGGACGGCCGCCGCGCCACCCTGGATACGCCCCTGGCGCCCGGCACCGAGGTGTTCGTCCTGACGGCGATCAGCGGGGGTTAGGCGGGAGCACGTCAGGATTCGTGGACTTGG
This sequence comes from Rhodospirillales bacterium, assembly GCA_028277795.1. Taxonomy (GTDB): domain Bacteria; phylum Pseudomonadota; class Alphaproteobacteria; order Rhodospirillales; family JANQFP01; genus JANQFP01. Next base: position 20,166 of record JANQFP010000024.1, on the reverse strand, counting down.
CTTCTCCCTCTCGTCACCCCCGGGCTTGACCCGGGGGTCCATGGATTGCCGGGTCAAGCCCGGCAATGACGAAATAGGGGTGACCGCGATCGAAATTGACGCGGTCTAGAAGCTCGCGACGGGAGTCCCGAGGGGACCGGAGGTGCTGTCGGCGGGTCCGAAGTGACCGATCTCCTGGGACCGGCTGTCGCCGGCGACGGTGGCCAGCGGGCCGGCCGTGGGATCCATGTGGTAGGCCAGTCCGTTGGACGCGTCACGCACGTCGAGACCGAACGGGACCGCCAGCATCAAGGCGATGGCGGCGACAATGATCAGGCCCAACTTCTGCCTGGAGGAGAACTCGGATGTCTGGAAAGCCAACATGGCCGTCACCCCTTCCGGAAACCCCTGACCGTGGCTCCGAGTCTACAAGGGGCCGGCCGACGGCGCTGTGACTCCGATCACACGCATGCGTTGCGAGGGACTCGCAGCCACAACCATCTGCAATTGATTTGCAGTTGAGCCGGGCCGCGGCCGAGCTACTTCAGGGATACGTACATGTTGAGGCGCCGGCGGCCCCGGTCGATGTGGTATTCCTGGCGGTATCGCATGCGCAGGAACCCGTGGACCTTGAGCACGGTGAGGCGGGCCAGGATTTCCGCTTCCAGGGCCTCGACGGCATCTCCGCGGCCCTCGGCGAGGACGTAGGTTGGGTATTCGTCGGCGGTGAGGCACAGCAGCCGCCAGCCGCTTTCGGCGGCGAAGTCGCGCACCGCCTCGACCACCCCGAAGTTCATGCCCCGGGCCAGGCCGTGGTTGGCATAGTCATGGCCCAGGATCAGCCCGCCGGGCCGCACCACCCGGCGGCAGGCCCGGAGGTCGGCCAGCACCGCGTCGTAGGTGTGCATGGCGTCCACGTACACCCAGTCGAAGGTGCCGGGGTCGAACCGGGCCAGGGCGGCGCCGGAGTAGTCCCGATGCACGACCACCGTGCCGGCCTCGATCTCGCCGGCGAACATCCCGCGGATGCGCTCGACGCGCTTGTCCTGGGCACCCTGCTCCACGTTGGCCGGGTCGGGCCGGTAGGCGTCGTCCGCCTGTTCCTCCCAGGGGTCGATCAGGTGCAGGCCCGCCGGCCGCGCCCGCGCCAGGATCTGCCGGGAGAATGCGCCCTTCGCGACGCCGATCTCGGCCACCACGGCGTTCCCGGGCAGCAGGTCCAGCAGCACCTCGCGCGGATGGAACAGCAGGTACGTGTAGTCGTCGTCCGCTTCGGCCGCCTCCGTCTCGGCGTCCTCGGCGGCGATGACGTCGTCGAGCAGCCGGCCCCGGATGCGCTCGGACATGTGGGTGACCAGGCGCATGGTGCCGCCGTTGACCGCCATGTCGCGCTCGGGCCCCGCGGCACCGTCTCCGCAGCCCAGCCACGCCTTGATCTCGCGCCGGAGCAGTTTCGTCAGTGCCGACACGGCCGCCCCCGTCCCGCCGCCGCCATCATCCGGAGGCCGCGGCGACGCCCGCCCGCGGCTGCCGCGCATCGGCGCTCGCGGCCCGGGCCTCCAGGTAGGCGAGGAGCTGGTAGAAGGTGTCCTTCTCCTGGCGCCGGCCGGTGAAATGGTAGATGCGGGCGTCGGGGAAGTTCTCCGGCGCCGTCTGCTCCATGTCGAAGAAGTTGTACTCCCGGCACGGCACGATGCGCACCGTCACCGGGCGGCCGTCGAGGCGGATCTCCTCGCTCCGGTACGGCTGGAACAGGGTCCGCGACTGCCGGGCGAGGAAGCGCACCAGCGCCGACTGCTCGCGCAGCCATTCGGTGTTGGCCAGGGTCTCGGCCCACCAGGCGTCGAGGAAGGCGTTGCGGGCCGCCACGTCACGGTTGAAGAAGATGACGCCGCTGTTGATGACGAAGCAGCGGTTGTGCTCCCAGGTCCGGTTCTCGTCGATCAGGGTCAGCGTGACGTCGAAGACGTGGGCGAAGACGTCGTCCACGGGCTTGAACAGGATGGCGTCGCTGTCGAGGAAGACGACCGGCTCCGCCCCGCACAGGTCCGACGCATGGCGCATGCAGCGGATCTTCTGCACCAGCAGGTTCTCGAACCGCACCGCCTGGGCCTCCAGCCGCCGGGCCATGGCCGAGCCCGGGAACCGCTTGAGCAGGGCCTTGCGCAGGCGCTTGCGCAGGCCCGTCTTGCGGGCGTTGTAGGCGAGCGTGATGTTGCGCAGGTGCTCGGGCGTGGCGGCGTCGCGAATCAGGCTGACCGAGTCCAGCTCGCGGCGCCAGTCGATGACCCGCAGGTTGCCGTAGGTCGACGTGAGGAAGGACACCTGGTCGCCGTCGAGGCCGAAGTCGTAGACCAGGATGCCGGCGTCGGGATAGACGGACCGCAGGTGACGGCAGTTCTCCTTCATCAGGAAGAAGTACCCGCTGTCGCCTGCCATCAGGAAATTCATCGGCCGAACCGCATCCAAACAACCCCGGCACGGTACCATGGGCTCCCTCCCCCTGCCACACGCGAGAACTGGCTGGGCAACGCCCCGACGCCGCCGTAAGGTCGGACCGGCGGAACGGCGCGGCCGCCGCGGGAGGCGCCCATGGACATTTCCAAGCCGGAGGACTTCTACGCCGCCTGGTCCGAGGATCGCACGTACGTGCGCGCCGACCTCAAGCCCAAGCACCGGCGCCAGTACGAGGCCCAGTTCTGGCGCCCGGCCCGCTGCCGGGCCGACATGTCGGTGCTGGAGGTGGGATGCGGCACCGGGCTGTTCCTGGCCTTCCTGGCGGAGAAAGGCGTGACGGATTTCACCGGGGTCGATCCGGAGCCGCGGGTGCTCGACCACATGCCGGCCGCCCTGGCCGAGCACGTGCACATCACCGACATCCTGGGCTACCTGGACGGGGCGGCGGACCGCACCTTCGACCGCGTCGCCATGTTCGACGTGTTCGAGCACTTCTCGCCCTACGAGGGGGTGGACCTGCTGCGCCGGCTGCGCTCGCGGCTGGCGCCCGACGGCCTGATCGCCGCCCGGGTGCCCAACCTGTCGTCGCCGTGGGGCCTGCGCCACCATTTCGGCGACCTCACCCACAAGGCGGCCTACACCCCCGACAGCATCAAGCAGGCCGCCGCCGCGGCCGGGTACCGCGTCGTCGAGTGCGTGCCGGTGCGCCGTGCCCGCGGCGCCCGGCGACTCGTTCAGACGTGGGCGGAACGCTTGGCCGGCTGGGCCTTCGGCGAGGCACCTGAGGTGTGGACGGCCACCTTCGTCGCCATCCTTCAACGCGACTAGGAGACCGCGTCACAGGGGCAGGCGCAGGCGCGCGCGCAGTCCGCCGATGGGGGAATCGGTGAGGGTGATGTTGCCGCCGTGGCCCTGGATGACGTCGCGGGCGATGGTCAGCCCCAGGCCGACGCCGCCGGTCCCGGGGTTGCGCGATCCCTCCAGGCGGAAGAACGGCTTGAATACCTCGATGCGCTTGTCCTCGGGGATGCCCGGCCCGTCGTCGTCGATGGTGATCTCGATGGCGTCGCCGCGCCGCCCGGCCCGCACCGAGATATGATCGCCGTAGCGCAGCGCGTTCTCCACCAGGTTGGTGACACAGCGCTTGAAGGCGTTGGGCCGCACCGGCACCACGATGTCGCCCTCCGTGTGCAGGTCGATGGCATCGCGCTTGCGCTTGGCGTTGCTGACCACGTCGGCCAGCATGTCGGAGAGGTTGGTGTCCTTGGGCGTCTCGCCCCCTTCGCCGCGGGCGAACGCCAGATACCCCTCCAGCATGTGCTCCATCTCGGACACGTCCTCGGTGAGCTCGGCCACCCCGTCGCCGTCGCCGAGCAACGCCAGTTGCAGCTTCATGCGGGTGAGCGGCGTGCGCAGGTCGTGGGAGACGCCGGCCAGCATCTCGGTGCGCTGGCCGATCTGGCGCTGGATGCGCTCGCGCATGGCGAGGAAGGCGGCGGCGGCCTGGCGCACCTCGCGGGCGCCCTCGGGCTTGAAGCTGGGCACGTCGCGCCCCTTGCCGAAGTTGTCGGCGGCCAGCGCCAGGCGGCGGATGGGACGCACCTGGTTGCGCATGAAGATGGCGGCGACGCCGAGCAGGATCAGCGCCGTGCCCGCCATCCACAGGACGAACACGTAGGTGGTCGAGCTGAACAGGCGCTTGCGGGGCGTCACCATCTCCAGGACCCCGTCCGGCAACTGGACGTAGATGGTGATCAGCCGCTCGTCGGTCCGGGTGTCGATCTGGAACGGCTTGCCCAGGCCTTCGCTGAGCGCGCGGATCAGGGTGCGCTCCACCTGATCGTCGCCCACCGGCGGCGTGTTGGGCAGGATCATGCCCTCCTGCACGTTGGCCACGATGGCCATGCGGCCGGCGGCCAGGGCGAAGATCCAGTCCTGGTCCTGGGACGACGGGTAGCGGCGCAGGAGGTCCATGACGGCGGCGATGTCGCCGGCCAGCCCGCGGGCCAGGCGCAGGGACACCTTGTCCCAGTGGGTCTCGTAGAAGACGAAGGCCGACACCAGCTGCAGGATGACCAGCGGCAGGACGATGATCAGCAGGGAGCGGCCGAGCAGGCTGCGCGGCAGCACCCGTTTGATCAGAGCATCCTGGGACATGGCCATGGCGGGGCTCCCTAGTCCGGCCGCAACACGTACCCTTTGCCGCGCACGGTCTGCAGATACCGCGGCAGCTTGGGGTCGCGCTCGATCTTGCGGCGCAGTCGGGTGACCTGCACGTCCACGGCGCGGCCGCCGCCGCCGGCCCCGGTGCGCGCGATCAGCTCGTCCCGGCCCAGGATGGTGCCGGGCTGCTCGGCCAACGCCTTGAGCAGGGTCGCCTCGACCGCGGTCAGCCGGACCCGTTTGCCGTTGCGGTGCAATTCGTCGCGGTCGCGGTCGAACACGGCGTCGCCGAGCCGCACCTGGGCCACGGCCTCCATCGCCGGCGGCGGCACCCGGCGCATGATGTTGTTGATGCGCAGCAGCAGCTCCCGGGGCTCGAAGGGCTTGGGCAGGTAGTCGTCGGCCCCCCGCTCCAGGCCGGCGATGCGGTCCTCCGGCTCGCCCATGGCGGTGAGCATCAGGATGGGCACCTCGCTGGTCTTGCGCAGGTCGACGGCGAAGTCCAGCCCGCTTTCCCCCGGCATCATCAGATCGAGGATGAGCAGGTCGAAGGCGAGGCTCTTGAGCTTGGCCCGGGCGTCGGCGGCGTCGCTGGCGGTGGCGACGATGAAACCTTTCTCGGTCAGGAACTTGCGCAGCAGTTCCCTGAGCCGATCGTCGTCATCGACCACCAGGATATGCGGGATGTCGGCGTCCATGCACGCTCTCACGTTGGGCGACCGCGGGACAGGTTAGCACAAGCGGGCCGGGGCGGGCCAATCCGCGGCATCGGTCCGTCAGGCCGACGGCACCTCCATCTCGCCGCGGGACACCAGTACGGTCTGGCCCCCCACCCGCGTGGCGACCACGGCGCCGGCCGCCTTGTCCGCCTCCACCTCCAGCCGGCTGGGCCGGCCCATCTCCACGCCCTGCTCGACGACCCAGCGCAAGGTGGCGTCGGCCGCCGGGTCGTGGCTGCCGAGAAGGCCGGCCAAGGCCACCGCCGCCGCGCCCGTCGCCGGATCCTCCTCGACTCCGAGGGCGGGGGCGAACATGCGGGCATGGACGTCGGCCTCCGCCGACTCCGTCTCGAAGGCGAAGACGAAGACGCTGGGCGCCCAGGACCCGGCCAGGGTCGCCTCCCACAGGTCCCGCCGCAGCCGGGCGCCGGCGACGGCGGCGCGGCTCCGCACGGCAACGAACAGGAACGGCACCCCGCACGACACCGCCGCCGGGGGCAGGTCCGATACCAGGTCGGCCGGGGTCAGCGACAGCATGGCCGCCACCTGCGCGGCCGGCGGCGGCGACGGCCCGAACTCCGGCGCCTGGGCCGCCGACAGGCTGGCGAAGACGGGCGCGCCGTCCCGCGACCGGACGGTCACGGGGACCGGCCCCACGCCCTCCTCGAACACGATCTCGGTCACCGGTCCCGTCAGGGGGACCGCGCCGACGGCGGTCAGCACGTGGGCCGTCCCGACGGTGGGATGGCCGGCGAAGGGTAGTTCCGTGTTTGGCGTGAAGATGCGCAGGCGCCGGGTGTGCCGCGGGTCCTCGGGCGGCAGCACGAACACGGTCTCCGACAGGTTGAACTCCCGGGCGATGCGCTGCATGCGCGCCGCGTCCAGCCCGCGGGCCTCGGGGAACACGGCCAGCGGGTTGCCGCCGAACACCCGGTCGGTGAACACGTCGGCGGTGACGAACGGGTAGGCCGTGGTCGTCATCGGTCGTCGGCCTCGACCAGGTTGCCGAGCTCCAGGAGGAGTCCGGTGGCGTGCCAGTGGGACCGGCACCCGCGGCGCACGCGGAAGCAGATGCCGCCGTCCGCGTTGACCTGCCGGGCCAGGTACGCCAGGTAGCGGTGCTCGTCGGCCACGGCGACCCCCATCCAGCGCAGGAAGACTAGGCCTTCCAGCAGGCCGTCCAGGGACCCGGCCCGCGCCAGGGCCGGGAGCTGCCGGACCAGGTGGTCCTGGCCGCGCGCCAACACGTCCGGGTCGCCGCCGCAGTCGTGGACGGCGAGGACCGCATGGGAGGTGACGTAGAAACCGGCGAGCCCGGGGCGGGCCGAGAACGACCCGTCGCGGCGCTGTTGCTCCTGCACGCGGGCGAGCGCCGGGCCAATGGGGAACGGCGGGGCGTCTTGCGCGAAGCGGCAGGCGTAGATGAGGACGGTCAACAGCGCCGACGGGCGGTCGGAGGGCCGGCAACGCCAGAGCCGCACACCTGCACGGTCGGTGCGCACCAAACGGCCGGCGGCGGCCAGGGCGGCGCCGGCCACGTACAGGTCCGCCAGCTCGCCGCAACCGAGCCGCTGGGCCTTGACGCCGCGGAGGAAGCGGGCCGCTTCCGCCAGCACCCGGCCCATCGCGGCGCCGCCGTGGCGCCGATAGTCGGTGCTCAGGGGATAGGCCAGCGAGGCGATGCGGTTAAGGTCGGGCGGCGACCGCAAGGTCGCCAGCAGGTCCGCCGCCACCCGGCGCCGTGCGTCGTCCAGGGACCAGGGCACCGCCGCGGCCGCGGCCGCCGACGGCACCAGCAGGGTCAGGACGAGCGCCAGGGCGGCGCCGGCGGGACCCGGGCGGCGGGTCGTCTCAGTTCTTGCGGAACTTGGCGTGGCAGCCCTCACAGATGCGATTGATCCTCCTGATCTCGTCGGCCACGGCGTCGCGGTCGTCCCGGTTGGCGGCGCTGACCAGATTGTTCACCCGCTTGACCAGGGACTTGGCGTTCTTGGTGAACTTCTTGGCGCCCTTCCTGCTCCAGATATCGGCCAAGGCTTCGGACTTGCTGGTCATGCTGCCCTCGGGGAACAGCTCGGGGATTCGTTTCGCTTCCGCCTGGATCTTCTTGGCCTCGGCCATCACTTCCTGCGGCTCGTAGGGAAACACGGGATCGAAGCTGCTGGAGATGTTCTTGACCGCCTTGTCCATGGTCTCCATGGACGCGATCCGCATCTTGACGATGGCCTCGACCGAGTCCTCCGCCGCCGCCGGCCCGGCCGCCACGGCGATCAGGACCAGGGCATGACAAGCCGCCGGAATCCGGGCCGGCAGCAGGATGTTTCTCACCCACGTTCTTTTGTTCACTTCGCGTGTCCTTCTTTTGTGAATGCGTCTCACCATTAGGTTCGGCTCGACACAATACCGGATTCCGCCCGCTCATCCCAGGCGGTGCGGAATCAGGGAGCCCTGCGCAGGACGGCCGCGAAGTACCCGTCGGTGTCGGTGGTTCCCGGGCTGAGGCGCAGATAGGGACCGGGCACCGGGCAGGGTCCGGACATCGCCTCGGACCACACCTCGGCCACCGGCACCACGGAGAACTCGGGCCGCCGCGCCAGCAGCCAGTCCACCTGGGCCTCGTTCTCCTCGGGCAGCAGCGAGCAGGTGGCGTAGACCAGCCGCCCGCCCGGCTTGACCAGCCGGCTGGCGCTCTCGGCGATGCGCCGCTGGCGGGCCACGGTGTCGTCGACCGAGGCCGCGGTGAGCCGCCACTTGGCGTCCGGGTTGCGCCGCCAGATGCCGCTGCCGGTGCACGGGACGTCGAGCAGCAGGCGGTCGGCGCGGCCGACGTTCTCGGCGATCCAGGAGTCCCGCTCCGAGGACAGCACCCGGCGGCGGACGTCCCGGGTCCCCGCCCGCTGCAGGCGGATCTCCATGCGCCGCATGCGCTTGGCCGAGATGTCGCAGGCGGTGACCCGGCCCCGGACGCGGCCGCCCCGCTCCATGGCGGCGGCGAACGCCAGGGTCTTGCCGCCGGCGCCGGCACAGAAGTCGATCACCTCCATGCCGGGGCGGGCGTCGGTCAGCAGCGCGATGAGCTGCGAGCCCTCGTCCTGGACCTCGATCAGGCCGTCGCGGAAGGCCGCCGTCCCCCCCAGGCGCACCCGCCCGCGCACCCTGAGTCCGATGGGCGACAACGGAGTCGGCGCCGACTCGACGCCGTCGGCGGCCAGCGCCGCGCGGGCGTCGTCGCGCGTCGCCTTCAGGGTGTTGACCCGAACGTCGAGGGGAGCCGGCCGGTTGAGCGCCTCCACCTCGCGGGTGAGGGCGTCGCCCCACAGACCGACGAAGGTGTCCTCCAGCCAGGCCGGGAACTCGCCCGTCACCGGCACCGGCATGTCGGGATGGTGCAGGGGCTGACCACACAGCGCCTCGGCCATGGCGCGTTCGCCGGGGCTCAAGGGGGCCGGGCAATGGGGGGCGCCGCTGAACAGGCGGGTGATCTCGGCCAGGGTCTGGTGCTCGCCGAGGGCCAGATCGGCGATGATGCGGCCGCGGGCGTCGGCCCGGCCGCCGACGCGGGCGATCCACCAGTCCAGGTGGGAGCGCCGACGCAGCACGTTGTAGACCCGGGCGGACACGGCGCGGCGGTCCTTGGCCCCGGCATAGCGGCGGCGGCGGAAGTAGGAGTCGACGGTCGAATCGGCGGCGGCGGCCTCGTCCTCGATGATGCCGCACAGCTCGATCGCCGTGTAGAGTCTTGCCCCCGGGGTCATGGCCGCCCCACAGCGGGCCATGCCCGGCCGTTGCCCCCCGTCATACCTGGTGCCCGTCCTACCGCGTCAGTCCGTCACCCCGTAGTTGGGGGCTTCGCGGGTGATGGTCACGTCGTGGACGTGACTCTCCCGCAGCCCCGCCGTGGTGATGCGCCGGAAGCTGGCGTTGCGCCGCATCGCTGCGATGGTGCCGTTGCCCGTGTACCCCATGGCCGCACACAGGCCGCCGACGAGCTGATAGATGATCTGGGCCACCGGCCCCTTGTAGGGGACCCGGCCTTCCACGCCCTCGGGGACCAGCTTGAGCTCGTCGGAGACGGTCTCCTGGAAGTAGCGGTCGGCCGAGCCCTTGCCCATGGCGCTGATGGAGCCCATGCCCCGGTACGCCTTGTAGGACCGCCCCTGGTAGAGGAACACCTCGCCCGGGCTTTCGTCGGTTCCCGCGAACAGCGAGCCGATCATGACGCAGTCGGCACCGGCGGCGATGGCCTTGGCGATATCGCCGGAATACTTGATGCCGCCGTCGGCGACCACGGGGATGTCCGCGGTCTGGCAGACCTCGGCCACCTCGAGGATGGCGGACAGTTGCGGCACGCCCACGCCGGCGACCATGCGGGTGGTGCAGATGGTGCCGGGCCCGATGCCCACCTTGACGGCGTCGGCGCCGGCGTCGATCAGGGCCCGGGCGCCGTCCCCGGTGGCGATGTTGCCGGCGACCACCTGGACGTAGTTGCTGAGCTGCTTGATCTGCTCCACCGCCCGGGTGACGCCGCGCGAATGGCCGTGGGCGGTATCGACCACGATGACGTCGGCGCCGGCGTCGATCAGGGCCTCCGCCCGGGCGACGCCGGGGTCGCCGACGCCGGTGGCGGGGGCCACCCGCAGGCGGCCGCGCTCGTCCTTGCAGGCCTTGGGATACTGCTGCGACTTCTCGATGTCCTTCACCGTGATCAGCCCGATGCACCGGGAGTCGTCGTCGATGACCACCAGCTTCTCGATGCGGTGCTGGTGCAGGAGCCGCATGGCCTCCTCGCGGTTGACGCCTTCGCGCACGGTGACCAGGGGCCGTTCGCGGGTATGGGCGGTCATCAGGTCGCTCACCGGCTGTTCCAGGTTGTCGGCGAACCGGATGTCGCGGTTGGTGAGAATCCCCACCAGCCGGCCGTTCTCCTGCTCGACCACCGGGATGCCGGAGATGTGGTGGGTTTCCTTGATGCGCAGGGCGTCGGCCAGGGTGGCGTGGGGGTCGATGGTGTAGGGATCGACGATCATGCCGGATTCGTACTTCTTGACCCGGCGCACCTCGCCCGCCTGCTCGGCCGGCTCCATGTTCTTGTGGATGACGCCGATGCCGCCGGCCTGGGCCATGGCAATGGCCAGCTCGCCCTCGGTGACCGTGTCCATGGCCGCCGACAGCAGCGGAATGTTGAGCTGGACGGTCCGGGTCAGGCGGGTCGTGGTATCGGCTTCGGAGGGCAGGAGATTGGATTCCGCCGGCACCAGAAGGACGTCGTCAAAAGTGAGCGCCTCGCGGATTTCCATGCCATCCACTCGCGTCTGCGATGGCGCGGTATCATACACGGGCGCGACCGCTTGCCAAGGACGATTGACACCCCGCGGCGCACCCGGCGGCGCGCCGGCCGATGGGGGAGGACGGTGGGGCCTGAAATGGTGTACACTTGAGGATGGCGAAAGCCCCGTCGCAACCGCGATTCGGACGGACTCTAAGCACGGGGGCTCCTCATCATGAAACCAACAAGGACTTGGATTCTCGTCGCCGACGGCGCGCGCGCGAGGATCGTCGAAAACCTGGGGCCGGGCAAAGGCCTGCGGCCGGCCCTCAACAACGACTTCGCCGCCTCCCACGCGCCGACGCGCAAGTTCGTGACCGCCAAGCCGGGACGCAACCGGACCAACGGCGGCGGCGCCCATCACGGCATCGAGCCGCGGGTCGATTGGCACCGGTTCGAGAAACACCGCTTCGCCCGCGGCATGGCCGACGTCATCAACCGTGCCGTTCCGCGTCAGGCCTTCGACCGCCTGATTCTCGTCGCACCGCCTGAGACCCTGGGCGCCCTCAGGGCCAAGCTCAGCACGGCCGCCCGGTCCAAGGTGGCCGGCGAGATCACCAAGGACCTCACCCATATGTCCTTGCACGACCTGCCACGTCATCTGGGAGACACGCTGGCACTCTAGAAAACTCTAGCCATTGTCGCCGTCCGCCGGGGCGGAGTCGGCGCGGAACCCCAGGGCCACCACATAGGTTTCCGCCGACTCGGACCGGCTGGACGGCGGCTTGGCGTGGCGCACCGTCGCGAAGCGGCGTTTGATCCGCGCCAGCAGGCGGTGCTCGGTGCCACCCTGCAGCACCTTGGCGACGAACGCCCCGCCCGGGGCCAGGACTTGGCAGGCGAGGGCGAACGCCTCCTCGCACAGGGCCAGCACGCGCAGGTGATCGGTGGCGGCGTGCCCCGTGGCCGGCGCCGCCATGTCGCTCAGCACCACGTCGGCCGCCCCGCCGAGGGCTTCGGCCACGGCCGCCGCAGTGGCCGCGTCCCGGATGTCGCCCTGCACCGCGCGCACGCCCGCCGGCGGCGCCATCTCGCTGACATCGACGGCCACCACCCGGCCGCCGCCGGTGCCGGCTCGGACCCGCTCGGCGGCGATCCGGCTCCACCCCCCGGGGGCGGCGCCCAGGTCGACCACCCGCCGGCCGGGGCCCAGGAACCGGAAGCGGTCGTCCAGCTCGGCCAGCTTGAAGGCGGCCCGCGATGGATAGCCCCGGCGGCGGGCCTCGGCCACGTATGGGTCGCGCGCCTGCCGCTGCAGCCAGCGGACGGAGGACGCCTTGCGTCCCTTGGCCGGGATCGCCCGGCCGGCGCCGCCGCGGCCGGGGGACCGACGCTTGCGGCTCACCGGCGGGCCCCGGCGGCGATGGCCGCATCGGCGGCCATCATGTCGAGGATCATGCCTTCGCGGATGCCGCGGTCGGCGACCCGCAGCCGGCCCGCCGGCCAGCGCCGGCAGATGGCCTCCAGGATGGCGAACCCGGCCACGGTCAGGTCGGCGCGCTCGTCGCCGATGCAGGGATGGGCGGCGCGCTCACCGCGGCTCATGGTCATCATGCGCGCCCCGATGGCCTCGATGCTCGCGAAATCCATGTCGAGGCCGTCGATGCGGGCGCGGTCGTAGCGGGGCAGGTCCAGGGAGACGCCCGCCAGGGTGGTCATGGTCCCCGACGTCCCCAGCATCTGGACGCGCCCGGCGGCGATCTCGGCGGCGATGCCATGGGTCCGGTCGAAGGCTTCGAGGTCGGCGTCGAGTTCGCGGACGATGGCCCCGAAGTCCTCGGCGCTCACGTCGCCGCCGAAGCGCTCGGTCAGGATCACCACGCCCACCGGCAGCGAGACCAGTCCCAGGCGGCGCGGGGTGCGGCCCGCCGACAGATCGACCCACATCAGCTCGGTGCTGCCGCCGCCGATGTCGAAGGCGAGGACACGGGCGCAGCGCCGGTCGAACAGGGGCGCGCATCCGGCCAGGGTCAGCCGCGCCTCCTCGGCCGACGACACGGGCTCGAGCACCAGGCCGGTCTCCACCTTCACCCGGTCGAGCAGGGCGAAGCAGTTGCCGGCTCGGCGGCAGGCCTCGGTGGCGATGGCCCGCACCCGACGGGCGCGCCGCGCCCGCACCTTGCCGGCACAGACCGTGAGCGCCGCCACCGTGCGCTCGATGGCCGCCTCGCTGAGGCACCCGGTGGCCGCCACGCCCTCGCCCAGGCGCACCACCCGTGAAAAGGAATCGACCACCTGGAAGCTGCGCCCCGCCGGCCGCCCCATCAGCATGCGGCAGTTGTTGGTGCCCAGATCGACGGCGGCATAGACGGGCCCGGTCCGCGGACGTCCTTTCCGCGATCCCGGTCCGAGCTGACTCGGGTGTCCCGTGCGCCGTCGCAACCGCCGTGCCCCGGTCCCGCTTCACCGCCTCCGCGGTCATTGTTAACCCACAAGCGGTCCCGCGCAAACGGCGGCCGCACGTCCGCTTCGGCGGACCATGGGGGCGCCAAGCCGATGGTTGGGATCCGCACGTTTCGGCGGCCGTCTATTGGCGTGCGAGGAAGGCGGCGTCGCGGCCCCGCGGCAGGAAGACGACATTGTTGTGCATGAACCGGCGACCGAACTGCGCGGGATTGGCGTGCTCTTCACCAACGAACTGCGAGAAGGGGAGGTATCGGCCGTCGAACTTGAACCATCCCGAGTACCCCAAGTCCGTCAGGAAGGCGAACGTCTCGGGGACGGCTTGGGGATATTTCAGAGGCGCCACCTCGGTCAGGATGGCCGGCAGGCAGGCCTCGATGGTCTCCATGGCGCCTCGCAGCACCGGGAGTTCGTGTTGCTCGACGTCGATCTTGATGAACCCGATATCGGTCAGGTCCTCGTCGTCGATACGGACCGCCGCTACGGTGTGCTTGACGAACTCGCCCGGCGCGTCCGATTGGTGTGCCACGCCGGCCAGTTCGTGTTGAAGGCGGCCCTCCTCGACCGGAATACGCAGCACCAGCTCGCCCGGCTGGTCGGAGACCGCCGCGTGGCGCACGGTCACGCCCGGAAACAACCGCTGCAGGCGAGCGGCCAGCTCCGGATTGGGTTCGTAGGCCCGCACCCGCCGGGAATGCCGGCGCATGAAATAGGTGTAGGTGCCGATGTTCGCACCGATGTCCAAGGACATCCGGTTGGCGTCGCACAGGTGGGGCAGCAACCGGATCTCGGGCTCGCCATTGAGGTAGTGGTCGGCCGCCTGCAGGCGGGCGACGGCCGTCTCGGGGAGTATCCGCCTCAGCAAGTCCTTGATCATCGGGCGTGGGTCGGGTGCGGCAAGACGTGTCCGGCCAGGACCATGGGAACGAGAACCCCCTTGCCTGCCAACGGGTATCGGGGGTGGGCGCGGCTGGGATTGAACCGGCGACTCCTACGATGTCAACGTAGCGGGTTCACGGCAACACCGCAAGATTCGGGGCTTTTCGCAACCTTCGGATGTCACGGATTTCCGGTTCGTTCCGGTGACTCTGTGAAATCCTGTGGCACGAGCCGATGATCGAAACCAGGCCCCCGATATCCTCGACCAGCGAGCGGCGTCTGGCTACTTGGCGACCGCGTTAGCGGTTGGTCCCGGCCGGGGTCTGCTCGAGACGGAATGCGCTTTTCTGGAGGAAAATGGCCTCGAGGACGGCAATCCCTTTTACCAGCCAGAAGACCTGAAGGAGCGGCCAATAGAGGAGGTTGCGTCGGTCGTGCTTGAGCCAGGGCCGCATGTTGAGGAAGCAGCCCCACGCCGCGTACACCGGCAGGCCGATCACGAAACCCAGGCCGAACACCATCCGGTAGAGGGGATTGAAGCACAGGTGGGTCAGGTCCCGGCTCATATGGCTGGTGTAGAAATGATGGCGGCCGAACTCGTACTGGTGCTTGAGGACGGCGGAAAACGTCTCACGGTCCTTGTGGGCGATCTCGGGCACCGGCGAGAACATGATCCGGTAACCGGCATTGCGCACCCGGTTGGAAAAGGCCGAGTCCTCCCCCGTCCGCAGCCGGGCGTCGAAGAACGTATCGCCGAAGGGAAGGGCCCTGATCTTGATGCTGATGTTGGCCGTCGGAAGGGTGTAGGGGGCGGGCAGCTCGCGGGCCGGCGACCCCGGAATGACGTGGAACCAGGTCATCATGCGGTCCAGCCGCGCCCACAGGAAGGCCCCCTCGCCGCGAATGCTGCCGCCGATGACGGGGATATCCGGGTAACGGGCGTGCAGCGCCAGGTGCGTGCCCACCCAATCGGTCGGGGCGATGCAATCGCTGTCGATCATCAGCACCAAGTCGTAATCGCGGTCCAGGCACCACTTGATGCCGGTGTTGCGCGCCGCGCTCACCCCATGGTTCCTGTCCTGCCGGACCAGGTGGAGGCGGCCCGAGGACAAGCGGTCCGCCCAGTCTGCGTGGTCCTCCACCGAATCGCGGCTTCCGTCGTCGATCACCAAGACGTCGACGGAACTGGTCAACTGCGGCTCGAGGCTGTCCAGGCACTGGCGCAACTGATCGTGGCGATCCTTGAACGGGATCACGACGCAGGCCTTGGTCACGGGAGGTCCTA
The DNA here is from genome assembly GCA_028277795.1 of Rhodospirillales bacterium. Lineage (GTDB taxonomy): Bacteria > Pseudomonadota > Alphaproteobacteria > Rhodospirillales > JANQFP01 > JANQFP01. Next base: position 4,955 of record JANQFP010000024.1, on the reverse strand, counting down.
CTTGAGAAGCTGCGGAATGTTCCGCGGATTGAAGAAGATGCTGTCCATCAGGGCGCAGTTGTGCGTGCAATGGCACTTGCCGGCGACGATATCGGCCACCTGGGCGCGGAAGGGCTGACTGTCTCTGATTTCCGCGAAGCTCTGGATTCGCAGATCGCCCACCGGCTCCAGCATCTCGCAGGACGACACGCGGCCGTCGCCGTATACCACCAACTGCGTTTTGCCGGCAAGGCAGGGGATGGTCTGCCGCTGCTCCTCGAGAATACGCAGCGAGACATCCCAGACGAAGCGGTGGTAGTTCCGCAGCACCCGCGCCGCCAGGCGGTTCTGGCCGTAGTCGTAGGCCTCTTCCTGAAGGGCGGCGATCTCGGCGCCGAGCTCCCGCAACACATCGATGGGCGGCAGCTCTACGTCGTCCGAAATGGTTTCCCCGCGCACCAGGATCACCGAATGGTGGTCGGGCCCGTATTTGCGCACCTCGTGCATCAACGGGATGATCTCGTCGACGTTGCCGTTGTGGACGACGGTCAACGCCTTGACGTGCACCCCGTCGACCCGCTTCAGGGCCTCGAAGGTCTGCCAGAGCCGGTCCCACGAGCCTTCCTGGTGCCGGATCCGGTCGTGGGTCTCCCTGAGGCCGTCGACGCTCAGCGAAACGACGACCTCGCGGTCGCCCCGCGCCACCATGCGCCGGCATTGCTCCACGGTGGCATCGGTGAACCACCCGTTGGTCGGGATCTGGACCACGTCGGAGTCGAACGCCGCCACGATGTCGGCAAGATCCTTGCGGATGAACGGCTCGCCGCCCCCGATGTCGAGCCAGAACAGCTTGCCCGCCGCGGCGCCCAGTTCCTTGTATTTGTCGAGACGCAGGTCCCGCTTGGTGGAGAAGTCGATGAAGCAGTGATCGCAGCGGAAATTGCAGTGGTTGGTCACGTGCACGATCATGTGCACGAGGCCTTTCGATACCAGATATCGCCCCATGTGCTGGGCGAAGCTCAAGGCGTTGTTCATGGATGGCGCTGTCCCGGGTCGTTGGGCTGAAGTTGGTTACTCCACATTGCCCTGTCCAGTGGTTAAATCGGGCGCCGCATCGGCGCCGCCTGACCCCCAGGTTTTCGCCACCCCCATCGGCCACGATTGGCAGGCCGTGTTCTCAACGGATAGGCCGGTCGCGTGCCCACCTGTCACCACGGCCCGCCGGCCTTTTCCGCCGCGTTGCCGGGCTGGCCCGGAGATCCCGTGCCCCACGTGGACGCGCCGCTCCACGTCATCGACGGCGCCCCGGCCAGCGTCGTCCTGGTGGAGGAGAGACCCCGCCGGCCCGAAACCCGAAACGCGTTATCTTTCCAGGGACTTGGTGGTGGGCGCGGCTGGGATTGAACCAGCGACCCCTACGATGTCAACGTAGTGCTCTCCCGCTGAGCTACGCGCCCGCAGCGCCGAAAGGGCGCCGGAAGACGGCCCGTTGTAGCCTCCCGGAGCCGGCGTTGGCAAGGGTCGGCCGGACGGTGCGACGGTTAACGGTTGCGCCGGCCGGCCGGGGACGCTAACAGACCGGGAGACGCCGCCCGCCCGCGCCGCGGCCCACGGGAGACCGCCTTGTCCGCCGCCAAAGACGACTCCACGACCGCCGCCGGCCGGCTGGTCGACCGCCCCGACGCCCCGCCGGCCGGCGCCTGCGAGGTGCTGGCGCCGGACGACCAGACGGTGCCGCTGGTGTTCGCCTCGCCGCACAGCGGACGGGACTATCCGCCGTCCTTCATCGCCGCCTCGCGGCTTGCCCCCCTGGCCCTGCGCCGCTCCGAGGACGCCTTCGTCGACGAGGTGTTCGCCGCCGCGCCGCGCCTCGGCGCGCCGCTCCTGCGCGCCCGCTTCCCGCGGGCCTACGTGGATCCCAACCGGGAGACCTACGAGCTTGACCCGGACATGTTCGACGGCCCGTTGCCCGACTACGTCAATACGGACTCGCCCCGGGTTGCGGCCGGCCTGGGCACCATCCCCCGGGTGGTGACCAGCGGCGAGGAGATCTACCGCGGCCGCCTGACCTTCGCCGAAGCCCGGGAGCGCATCGACCGGCTGTATGGCCCGTACCACCAGACCCTGGCCGGCCTGGTGGACGCCACCAAGGCCCGTTTCGGCACCTGCATCCTCATCGACTGCCACTCCATGCCGTCGGTCGGCGGCCCCATGGACAGCGACCCCGGCCTCAAGCGGGTGGACGTGGTGCTCGGCGACTGCCACGGCACGGCGTGCGCCCCGGGCCTCACCGGGACCGTCGAGGCGGAGCTCCGCCACATGGGGCTCGTGATCACCCGCAACCGCCCCTATGCCGGCGGCTTCACCACCCGCCACTACGGCCGCCCCGCCGACGGTATCCACGCCCTGCAGATCGAGATCAACCGGGCCCTGTACATGGACGAGGCGCGCCTGACCCGCAAGCCGGGGCTGGCCGCGCTCGCCGACAAGATCGGCCGCCTCATCGCGGTCCTCGGGACCCTCGACGGCCGGGCCCTGGAGGCGACATGACCGTCATCGCGCCCGCGGTCACCATCCGCGACTCCGCCGAGGACGACATGGCGGCGGTCCAGGCCATCTACGCCCACCACGTCCTGGGCGGCCTGGCCAGCTTCGAGGAGATCGCCCCCGACGTCACCGAGATGGCCCGCCGCCGCACCGCCATCCTGGCCCGCCGCCTGCCCTACGTGGTGGCCGATGTGGACGGCCGGGTGGTCGGGTTCGCCTACGCCGCCGCGTTCCGGCCCCGGTCGGCCTACCGCTTCACCGTCGAGGACACGGTCTACGTGGCCCCGGACGCCGGGCGCAACGGCCTCGGCAGCCGCCTGCTGCAGACGGTCATCGACCGGTGTGAGGCCCTGGGCTACCGCCAGATGGTGGCGGTCATCGGCGACACCGGGAACGCACCGTCCATCCGCCTGCACGCCCGCCTCGGGTTCGTCCAGGCGGGCGTCCTGCGCGCCAGCGGCTTCAAGCTGGGCCGCTGGGTCGACACCGTGTTCATGCAGCGCCCCCTGGGCGACGGCGACGCCACCCTGCCCGACCGCTGACCGCGACGAGACGCCCCCATGCTGCAACGCCTCTACGACTGGACCATGGGCCTGGCCGGCCATCGTCACGCCCTGTGGGCGCTGTTCGTGGTGTCCTTCGTCGAGAGCTCGGTGTTTCCCATCCCGCCCGACGTGCTGGTCATCCCCATGGTGCTGGCGGCGCGCGAGCGGGCCTGGAAGATCGCCTTCGTGTGCACCGTGGCCTCGGTGCTGGGCGGCCTCGCCGGCTACGGCATCGGGTACTTCCTGTACGAGACCGTGGGCCGGCCCATCGTCGACTTCTACGGCTACACCGACAAGTTCGGCGCCTTCCAGGACTCGTACAACGAATGGGGCGCGTGGATCGTCGCCGGCGCCGGCCTGACCCCGTTCCCCTACAAGGTCATCACCATCGCCAGCGGCGTCACCGCCCTGGACCCGGTCACCTTCACCGTCGCCTCGGTGCTGTCGCGGGGTCTGCGCTTCTACCTTGAGGCCGGCCTGCTGTGGCGCTACGGCCCGCCCATCCGGTCCTTCGTCGAGAACAACCTGGCCAAGCTGACCACCCTGTTCTTCATCCTGCTGCTGGGCGGCTTCCTCATGGTCCGGTTCGTGATGTAGCGCCGTCGTGATGTGGCGCTCGTTGGGCCTTTGCAGTAATAGGGGCTCCATGGTCACCTCCACCGCCGCCCCCGACTGGCCGCGCATCGTGCCGCTTCTGGTTCTGGCCGCCTGCGTCGGCTCCCTGGGCGCCGCCTATTTCGTCCAGTACGGGCTGGGGGCCGAGCCCTGCATCCTGTGCCTCTACCAGCGCGTCCCCTATGCCGTGGCCGGGGTCCTCAGCACCCTGTCGCTGCTGCTGCCGCGGGGCGCGGCGCGGACGGCGGCGGTGGCCGCGTGCGCCGTCGTCTTCCTGGCCGGCGGCGGGATCGCCGCCTATCACGTCGGCATCGAGCAGCACTGGTGGGAGGCCCCCGCCTCCTGCGGCGGCCCGCTCCCCGCCAACCTCACCGTCGAGGAGCTGCGGGCCCGTCTGGCCGGCCCCCAGCCCCTGCCCTGCGACCGCATCGATTGGACCTTCCTCGGCCTGTCGCTCACCGTCTACAATGTGGCCGTATCGTTGCTCCTCACCGCCGCCACACTCATGGGTGCGCGCCTGATGGGGACCGGGAGGCCCGCGTGACCGACACCGCCCACCGACCGCCGAACCGCATGCCCGGCGACCCGACGCCGCGCCAGCGGGTGGAGCGCATCATCCGCGTCGACCACGCCGGCGAATACGGCGCGGTGCGCATCTACGAGGGCCAGCTGGCGGTCCTCGGCCGCAGCCCGGCGGGTCCGGTGATCCGCAAGATGGCGGTGCAGGAGCGCCAGCACCTGGACACCTTCGGCGACCTCATCGCCCGGCGCCGGGTGCGCCCGACGGCGCTGCTGCCCCTGTGGCACGTGGCCGGCTTCGCGCTCGGCGCCGGCACCGCCCTGCTCGGGCCGCGGGCCGCCATGGCCTGCACCGTCGCCGTCGAGGAGGTCATCGACGACCACTACGCCAGGCAGGTCGAGCACCTGGAGGACGACGAGGCGGAGCTGCGCGACACCTGCGAGGCCTTCCGCCAGGAAGAGCTGGACCACCGGGACGTGGGCCTGGCCCACGGGGCCGAGGGCGCCCCCGGCTACCTGCCCCTGACCCTGGCCATCAAGGCCGGCTCGCGGCTGGCCATCTGGCTGTCGGAACGCATCTAGCCGGCCATCGGGCACGCGCCCTCCGGCGCCCATCCGTTCAACGGCGTTCCCCTCTTTTCCGCCATTGCCGGGCTTGACCCACGGCTGTCCGGTTCGGCAAAACCGGTGGTGTCCCTGCGAGGTCGAACAAGCAGAAGTCGTCATGCCCGTGCTTGTCACGGGCATCCA
>JANQFP010000020.1 GCA_028277795.1 Rhodospirillales bacterium | reverse complement strand
GCGTCATCGTCGAGCACGGGCCGCCGGCGACCTTCTTCACCGAGGCCAAGGACCCGCGCACCAAGGAGTTCCTGAGCCAGATCCTGTGAGGCGGCTCGGATCACATCAGCGACATCCGCGCCGCCTATGACCCGGTGCATGCGCACCGACCCGTTTCGCGCCGCCGCTCTGCTGGTGGCCGCCTGGCTCGCCGGTCCCACCATCGCGGCGCCGGCGGTTGCCCAGACGGCCGAGCCGCCCGCCGCGCGCTGGTTGCCCCTGCCCGCCGCCGCCGCGACGCTGGAGCGGATCGGCTTCGGCTCCTGCGCCCGCCAGAACCGGCCGCAACCGATCTGGGACGCCGTGCTGGCGGCCCGACCGCAGCTCTTCCTGATGATCGGCGACAATGTCTACGGCGACGTCACGTCGAGCGCCATGCGGGAGCTCGAGGCGGCCTATGCGGCGCTGGACGCCCATGCGGACTTCGCCCGCGCCCGCGCCCGCCTGCCCTTCCTCGGCGTCTGGGACGACCACGACTACGGCAGCAACGATGCCGGCGGCGCCTTCGCGCACCGGGCCAAGGCCGAGGCACTGTTCCACCGCTTCTGGCAGGTGCCCGCGGACGATCCGCGCCGCAGCCGGCCCGGGCTCTACACGGCGCGTCTGTTCGGCCCGCCCGGCCGCCGCGTCCAGATCATCCTGCTGGACACGCGCTCCTTCCGCTCGACCCTGGCCCGCAAGCCCACGCGGGCGCCGGGCACCGGACCCTACGTGCCCGACCCCGACCCGACCAAGACCATGCTCGGGCCGCGCCAGTGGGCCTGGCTCGAGGGCGAGCTCAGCCGTCCGGCCGATCTCAGGCTCGTGGTCTCCAGCATCCAGGTGCTGGCCCAGGGTCACGACTGGGAGCGCTGGGACACTCTGCCCGGGGAGCGGCAGCGCCTGTTCGGGCTGATCGCGCGCACCGAGGCCAACGGCGTGGTCTTCCTCTCCGGCGACCGCCATGTGGGCGCGCTCTACCGGCTGGCCGACGCCGTGCCCTACCCGCTGCACGAGATCACGTCGAGCTCCCTCAACCAGCCCTTCCCCAAGCCCGGCGAGACCGGACCGCAGCAGCTGGGTTCGACCTACGGAGGCGAGAACTTCGGCATGGTCCGCATCGACTGGGCCGCCGGCCGCGTCCGGCTCGAGCTGTGGAGCCTCGACGGAAAGGTGGTCGGATCGCGGGACATCGACCTGACATCGCTCCGCCCGTGAGCCTGCGGGTGTCACGCATGCGGACTCCTCGAGGCATTGGATGTTGGAGCATTGTGTTGGCGTATCCTCCATCGTCATTGCCGGGCTCGTCCCGGCAATCCAATGGGGCCAGTCGATTTCGCCGTAAGCTGCCGAACGCACACGCATTTCGCAGGCTCAGCATTGGATCACCGGGACGAGCCCGGTGATGACGAGTGGGGAAGCTTGGCATTCATCTACAATCCCTAGCCCCTCTCGAAGCGTGAGAACGCCTTATGAGCATGAGCGGC
>JANQFP010000158.1 GCA_028277795.1 Rhodospirillales bacterium | reverse complement strand
GCGCTGGTGATGCTCCAGCATCACGGCGCGCCGCGCGCCTGGCCGGATGGTCTCGGAAGGCCGTCGTATGGGTACCTTATGTCTCATCCAGACCACTAGCGCCATTTCGCCCACCCAAGCCGACGCCGGCGGGCGAGTCAAACCAATTAGACAAAGATCGGGGCCGCGAGCCCGGATGCCCCGGGCCGCGGCCCCTTGTCAGTCGAGGCAGGATTGTCAGTAGCGCTTCTTGGCCGCGCAGGGATTGCAGGGATTGCAAGGGTTCTTGGCGGCGCAGGGGTTCTTCGCCGCACACGGATTGCACGGGTTCCGGGCCGCGCACGGGTTCTTCCCCGCGCACGGATTGCAGGGGTTCTTCGCCTTGCACGGGTTGCACGGATTGCCGGCGATCTGCACGCTGCCGGCGGCCTGCGCCTGGGGCAGGGCCGTCATGGCGGTGGCGCCGGCCAGGGCCACCAGGCTCACGGCGGTCGCGGTTGCGGTCTTCTTCAACATGTCCTTTCCTTCCTTCCCCAATGGGTCCGTCCTCAGTTGCTCCGATCACGATCTCGGGGGCCGACCGGCTACTGCATGCGGAACTCCGCCGGCAGGAACATCAGCGAGTCCTGGTCCTCGGCGACCGCGGCATGGCATTCGGCGCAGAACGTCACGCCGGCCGAGTTCGTGCCGTTGGTGGTTCCGAAAACGGCGCCGTCCGGCATCACCATGGTGTAGCGCCAGTCGTCCGTCTTGGCGTTGAACCCACGCCCCATCTTCTCCATGACGAACAAGGGCCCGGCCCCGGTGCGCCCATTGGGATGCACGACGAAGCTGTCCTTGGCCACCACCGTCCCCACCGGCACCCGGCCCACGTCCTCGTATTTGAGGTAGGCGGCACGCCCGGTGCCGTTGACCCAGTTGTTGACGTAGCGGTTGCCATGGGTGGCGCCCAGGTACGGCGCCGTCGCCGCGTTGGTCCAACCCAGGTACCCACGAACATTGGACAGCCCCGCCTTCACGTAACCCGACGTCATCTCCGGCTTCAGGCAGTCGTAGACGGCACGGGCCTCGGCGGCGCTGATCTCCACCGCATCTCCGGCCGCGCACGGATTGCACGGATTACAGGGATTGCAGGGGCTACACGGGTTCTTGGCAGCGCAGGGGTTCTTGGCGGCACAGGGATTACAGGGGTTGCACGGGTTCTTCGCCGCGCACGGATTGCAGGGATTTCTGGCCGCGCACGGATTGCACGGGTTCTTGGCGGCGCAGGGGTTGCACGGATTCCATGCCTTGGCCGCGCACGGGTTTTTCGCCGCACAAGGATTGCAGGGGTTACACGGGTTCTTCGCCGCGCACGGATTGCAGGGGTTCCGGGCAGCGCAGGGATTGCAGGGATTGGCCAACGCCATCAGTCGCGGCACGAAGCAGTTCTTGGACAGGGCCGCGGCGGCTGCGCAGGGATTGCACGGATTGCAGGGGCCGCACGGGTTCCGCGCCGCGCACGGATTGCAGGGATTCCTGGCCGCACAGGGATTGCACGGATTGCAGGGGTTCTTGGCCGCGCACGGATTCTTGGCGGCACAGGGATTACAGGGGTTGCAAGGATTCTTGGCAGCGCAGGGATTGCATGGGTTGCAGGGGTTCTTGGCCACCGCCGCCGGATTGCCCGAACCGTCCGACGGCCCGGCCTGCGTACAGCCCGCCACCGCGAGTCCTCCGGCAAGCACCCCGAGCCCGATCCAGACGGGGATAACGGTGCTCGATTTCAGCTTGGATTTGAACGGCCCCACGTCCAATTCTCCTCTGGCGAATTTGTTGAAAACGATAATCAGTTAAACCTTCTAAGCGCAGCCTGTCAGAATTGAGGGACCACAGCCAGTCACGGCCCATCACATGTCTGTGATTTTCCGATCCCCTTGGGTCCGCCTGTGTTTGCCGCTCGTTCTGGCGGTCGTTGATTGGGGAGTCCCGGCGGCCTCGGCGGCGCCTCCGAACGGGGTCCCGGTGCCGCCCACCGTGGCGGTCTCGGCCGGCCCGTTCATCGCCGGATCGGACCGCGCAGAGCGGGACGCCGCCTACCGTCTGGACGAGGTGGCGTACGGCCACGACCGCACCCGACGCGGCCGTTGGTACGAGCGCGAGCGACCGCGCGCGACCGTGCGCACCGGCGCCTTCGCCATCACCGGCACCGCCATCACCAATGCCCAGTACGCCGCCTTCGTGCGCGACACCGGCCACCCGGTACCGGACGTGACCGCCGGCACCTGGGCCGGTTACGGACTGATCCATCCCTTCGCGCGGACGCGACGCCACGCCTGGACCGGCGGCACGGTGCCGGCAGGACGCGGCGAACACCCGGTGGTGCTGGTGTCCCATGCGGATGCGGAACGCTACGCCGCGTGGCTGTCGCGGCGGACCGGCCACACCTGGCGGCTGCCCACGGAGATCGAGTGGGAGAAGGCCGCCCGCGGCACCGACGGCCGCAGATTCCCTTGGGGCGATGCCTTCGACCCGACGCGCCTGAACAGCCACGACGCCGGGCCGTTCGACACCCTCCCGGTGGGGCGTTTCCCCGCCGGCGCCAGCCCTTACGGCATGCTGGATGCCGCCGGCCAGGTGTTCGAGTGGACCGCCGATGCCGCGGCCCCGGGACGGTTCATCGTCAAGGGCGGCTCATGGGACGACCGCGGGTGCGGAGTCTGCCGCCCGGCCGCGCGGCACACCCGGCCCGCCGCCCTCAAGCACATCCTCATCGGGTTCCGGCTGGTGCTAGAGGACGGGGGCGACCGGTGAGCCTGACCCTTACTTGACGACGATCCGGTAGTCGGGAGTCGGGTTGAGGGGGCACGAGTACACGTATTCGCCCGGCTTCAAGGTCACCGCGTAGTCCTTGGTGGCGCCGGTCGTCAGGCCGCCGCCGGAGACGCTGACCTTGTTCAGCTTGTGCAGGGGATTGCGCCAGTCGTAGCCCTTCTCCCGGAGCCAGAAGCCGAGGGCATAGGGGACGTTCTTGTTGCTCACCCGGAACACGTAGTCGCCGGGCGCCAGCTCCAGCACCTTGGCCTTGGCCAGGCGATCGGCCCCGGTGCGGGCGTTGATGGCCTCGCAGTCGGCCTTCTTGGCGGTGCTGAAGCCGTGGTCCTTCTCCGCCTCGAGGAACTGGCATGGGGTCTGGGTCAGTTCGATCACCTTCTCATGGTGGGCGCCGCCCGCCGGGAGTGCTGCGCCCAAGAGCAGCGCGACCGCGGTGGCGCCGAGCAGGGTTGAGTTCCGCACGATGTCCTCCTTTCCAAGATGTCCGGGCAAGATGTCTCCTGGGGCCGGACCGGTCAGGCCGGGCTGGCCGCCTGCTGCCCCTGGTCGAGCCGCAGCAGGCCGCGGAGCCCGATGCCCACGTAGTTGCCGGGAACAGCACAGAGTATCCATAGCCAGCCGTGGAGGCTGGTCGACGCGACGCCGCTGAAGAAGGCGCCGATGTTGCAGCCGTAGGCCAGGCGGGCCCCGTAGCCCATCATCAGGCCGCCCAGCACCACTGCCAGGACCGACAGCGGCGTCGACGGCGCGTGGGTGGCGAACCGGCCGCTCAGGGCCGAGGCCATCACTGCCCCGCCGATGATGCCGATGTTCATGACCGACACCGTGTCGGACCAGATGGGGCGCGCCAGGGCGACCTGCTGGAAGGCGCCGCTCCAGAAGGCGCTGGTCGCCGGGTCCCATCCCAGCAGCACCGCCGCCTTGGCCCCCCACAAGGAGAACGCCCAGGTGATGGACCAGGCATGCCCGGCCGTCAGCAGGGTAATCCAGTTGAGCAGGGCCAGCAGGCCGGCGCTCAGCAGCAGCGGCCAGGGGCCGCGCAGCAGGTCACGCCAGGAAACGGACCCATCCCACCACAGGGACCGCTTGTGGCGGCCGCCGAGCAGGCGCAGAGCCAGGTAGATCAGCCCCAGGGCCACGAGCTGGGTCGCCACGGCGCCCGTCCATCCCAGGGTCTCGGCCAGGGACACGGCGCCGATGCCCGGCAGGCCCTGCCACCACCCGAGATCAAGGCTGCCCCAGAAGGCGCCGACGCAGAAGAAGGCCAGCATCAGGATCATGCGCGGGTTGCCGCCACCGGAGGTATACAGGGTCCCCGAGGCGCAGCTTCCGCCGAGCTGCATGCCGATGCCGAACAGGAAGGCGCCGAAGGCCATGGAAACGCTGACCGGCGCCACCGACGCGGCGACGCCCCGGCCCAGGGCGCTGCCGGCGGCGAGGACCGGGGCGAACAGCAGGATGGCGGCGGCGATCATGATCAGCTGCGCCGCCACGCCCGAGATGTCCTTCTCCGAGATGGCCCGGCGGTAGGCCCCGGTGAACCCGAAGGCTCCGTGGTAGAGGGTCACCCCCATGGCCAGGCCGATGGCGAACAGGACGGCCATACGGCCGCCCTCGGCCACCAGCAGGGCGAACGCCGCGACCACCGCGGCGAACGCCATCGTCCAGAACAGCCATCGGACGGGCACCCGACCGTCCGCCGACGCAAGAGCCATGGATCCGTCCGTCGCCGGTTGTTGAGACGGCGAGCAGTCTACGTCCGAAACGGATCAACCGAGTCTCAATTCGGCGTGAGATCGCCGCTAGCCCGCCGCACCTCCCATGGCCGGCGGAAGGTCCCGCCCCACAGGCCATGGCCCTTGCGGCGCGCCGTGTCCTCGAACCGCTTGTAGGCGCCGCCGGTCTCCGGGTCGGCCAGGGCCCAGCCTGTATAGGTCATGCCTTCCGACAGGTCGTAGCCGTCGGCCGTGCAGGTGGCCAAAGGGCAGCCGCCGCGCACGGCCCCAGTGAGCCGGCAGCGCACCGTGGCCCCGGCCGTCAGGTCCTTGAGGCCGGCCGCCGCCACCCGATGGCAATCGTAGGCGTTGCCATGGCGGGTGGTGCACCGCTGGCCGGGCTCGGGCGCGTCGATGCCGGCCAGGCACACCCGGCGGCCGTCGACGATCAGAGTCTCGGCATCCAAGACCTGCGCCGGGCCCGCGGCCTGGGCGGCGACGGTGGCGGACAAGAGCAATGCCGCCATGCCGCCCACCAGGTCCCGCGCCATCTCCCGCAGCCGGAAGCGCTGCACCTTGCCGGTGGCGGTGCACGGCAGGTCCTCCAGCACCCGGACCCGCCGCGGGCACTTGTGGACGGCCAAGCGGCCGAGCAGGTGTTCGGTGATCCGCGCCTCCAGGGCCTCGGTGTCGGCTTCGTCGGGGGCGGTCACGAACAGGGCGAGCCGGGTCAGACCGTCTCCGTCCGCCACCCCGACCACCGCCGCCGCCCCCACGCCGGGACAGGCCAGGACGTGCTCCTCGATCTCGGCCGGGCTGACCCACTGGCCGGAGATCTTGAGCATGTCGTCGGCCCGGCCCTGATGCCGGTAGCGGCCGTCGGCATCCACCGTGAACACGTCGCCGGTGCGGTACCAGCCATCCCGGAACGCGGCGGCGGTCTTCTCCGGCTGGCGCCAGTAGCCGCCGGCGATGCTGTCCATGCGCACCCAGAGGACGCCGGGGACGTCGGGCTCGGTGACCGGACGGTCATCCTCGTCGAGAAGCCGCACCTCGGTCCCCGGTGTCGGTCGGCCGCACGACCCGACCCGTACGTCGTCGGGGTCGTTGGCCAGAAAAAGAAAGCCGGCCTCGGTGGCCCCGATCGCCTCGACGATGGGCTTGCCGACGGCGGCCCGCCAGCGTTCCAGGACGATCTCCGGCAGCCTCTCGCCGGCGGAGACGAAGTGGCGCACGGCGCGCAGGGCCGGCTCCTTGGCCGCGCCGGCCCGCAGCAGGTTGCGATAGAACGTCGGCACGCTGAGCAGGATCGTCGGGCGATGGCGCGCCACCACCTCGCACACGGCCTCGGGCGTCGGCCAGTCGGCATAGAGGATGGCGGTGGCCCCGCGTCGCAGCACGCCGAACAGCGCATGGCCCAAGGCATAGGCGAAGAACAGCTTGGACGAGCAGAACAGGCGGTCCCCGGGCCCCACGCCCAGCACCTCGCCCAGGAAGCGATCCGCCGTCAGCACCGCGCCCTGGCGGTGGACGGCCGCCTTGGGCGGCCCCGTGGTGCCCGACGTGTACATCCAGAAGGCCATGTCGTCGGCTGCCATCGGCTCCGGGTGCAGCCGGTCCGGCTGCCCGCGTACCGCGTCATTGAGCAACGCGTGGCCGCCAACCGCGCGGCCGGCGACCATCAGCGCCGGCGCCGCGGCGAGCCTCGCCGTCGCGGCCTCCAGGCAGGAGACCAACTCGGCGTCCACCACCACCAGCCGGCAGCCGCTGTCCTCGATGACGAACCTGAGCTCCGCGGCCGTCGCGCGGACGCTCAAGGCCACCGGCACGGCACCGATCTTTAGGACTCCGAGATAGAAGGCGAAGAAGTCGGGCGTGTCGCGCAGCACCATGACCACCCGGTCGCCCCGGCCGATGCCCAGCTCCCGCGCGGCGTGCCCGCATTGGGCCGCCCACGCGTCCAGTTCGCCGTAGGTGACGGTCCGGTCGCCGCCGATCACGGCGGGGGCGGTCGCGAGGCCACGACTGAGAGCCGGTTCGAGCAGAGCCTCGCCCGCATTCATGGTCCCATGCGCTGACGGGTCTGACCGCGCCACGGCCTCCGGCCTCGTTGAGTGTCGGATGGCCGTCATTGTCCGGGAGCCCCGGCGAGGGAGTCAAGCGAGCGCGGCCGGTCAGGAGGGCTCCCAGATGCGCCGCAACAGGGCGATGAGCGTGCGTTTCTCGGCGTCGGTGAACCCCGCCATCGTCGCCGCGTCGTGGCGGCGCATCGCCTCCTTGAGCCCGACCAGCACGGTCCTCCCGCCGGGGCTCAGAACCAGGGCGTAGGACCGCCGGTCCACCGGCGACGGGCGGCGCTCGACGAGTCCCCGCCGCTCCAGGGCGTCGATGACCGCGACCATGGTCGAGCGCTCGATGCCGACCGCCTTGGCCAGGGCCGACTGGGTGAGCCCGGGATTGGCGTCGATCAGGGTGAGCACCCCGAACTGGCCCGGCGTGACCCCGAATTCGTCGACGATGGGTCCGAACCCGGCGAAGTCGGCAAGCTGGGCCCGCCGCAGATGGTACCCGACCAGGTCCGGCAACAGGTCGTAGTCCACGTCGTCGGCGCCCGTGTCGGGTTTCTTCGATGAGGGGCTGGGGGTCTTCACGGGTGGTGTCTCTCTCCTGGAACGGACGATGCCGGTGTCGGTGCCCGTCCGTTGACGCTCGCCGGGAAACAGCCAAGAGTCGACGGGCAACCGGTGAATCTTAAGTCGTCCTGGGGGGAGAACTCAAACGTCCGTTGTCAACCATGTGGCCCTGTTCGCGGCTCTGGCCGCCATCGCCTTGATCTTCATCTATGCGTTGCGGACCGGCATGCCGCCGACGCCGACGTCGCCCAGGGTGCGGGCAGCCATGTTGGACATGCTTCCCGACGCGCTGAACGGCACCATCGTGGAGTTGGGGTCCGGCTGGGGCGGCTTGGCGGTTGCCCTGGCCCGGCGGTTCCCCGACTGCCGGGTGGTGGGTTACGAGCTGTCGCCCTTGCCGTGGCTGGTGTCGCGCCTGCGCCTGATGGCCGCGCCCGCGCCGAATCTGCGGCTGCATCGGGCCGACTTCCGCCGCGCCCCGCTGGGCGACGCCACCGTGGTGGTGTGCTACCTGTTTCCGGCCGCCATGACCAAGCTCAGGCCCAAGCTGGACGCCGAGCTGCGCCCAGGCACCCTGGTCCTGTCCAACACCTTCGCCATGCCCGGTTGGCAGCCCCTGGCCACGCAGACCGCCGACGACCTGTACCGAAGCACCATCTACCTGTACCGGTACCGGCGTTAAACCGCCGTGCCGCCGACTGTGAGGCTGTCGATCTTGAGGGTCGGCTGGCCGACGCCCACCGGCACGCCCTGGCCTTCCTTGCCGCAGGTGCCGATGCCGGGGTCCAGGGCCATGTCGTTGCCGGTCATGGACACCCGGGTCAGGACGTCGGGCCCGTTGCCGATCAGGGTCGCCCCCTTGACCGGAGGGCCGAGGCGGCCATCCTCGATGAGGTACGCCTCGGTGCACGAAAAGACGAACTTGCCCGACGTGATGTCCACCTGGCCGCCGCCGAAGGACGTGGCGTAGAGCCCGTGGTCCACCGAGCGGACGATCTCGTCCGGGTCGTGGGGACCGGCCAGCATGTAGGTGTTGGTCATGCGGGGCATGGGGGTATGGGCGTAGCTCTGGCGGCGCCCGTTGCCGGTGGAGCCGGCGCCCATGAGGCGGCCGTTCATGCGGTCCTGCATGAAGCCGGTGAGGATGCCGTCATCGATCAGCACGGTGCGTTGGCTCGGCGTTCCTTCGTCGTCCACGGTCAGGGAGCCGCGGCGGTCGGGGATGGTGCCGTCGTCCACCACCGTGACTCCGGGTGCCGCCACCCGCTGACCGACGAGGCCGGCGAAGGCCGACGTCTTCTTGCGGTTGAAGTCGCCCTCCAGCCCGTGCCCGATGGCCTCGTGGAGCAGGATTCCGGGCCAGCCCGGCCCCAGCACCACCGCCATCTCGCCGGCCGGCGTCGGCACCGAGTCCAGGTTGACCAGGGCCTGGCGCAGGGCCTCGTCCACCGCCTCCTTCCAGACGGCCGGCTCCATGTATTGCTCGAAAGCGGTCCGCCCTCCGGTGCCGTAGCTCCCCGATTCCATGCGCCCGTCCTTCTCGACGACGATGGACACGTTGAGGCGCACCAGGGGCCGCACGTCAGCGACGCGCTCGCCGCCGGGACGCACGATCTGCACTGCCTGCCATTCGCCGGCCGCCGCCACCGAGACCTGCCGCACCCGCTCGTCGCGGCTGCGGGCGTAGGCGTCCATCTCGGCCAGCAACGCGACCTTGCGGTCGAAGGCGATCCCGGTCAGGGGGTTGTCGTCGCCGTAGAGCCGGACGTTGGTGCCGGCCGGCGGCGCGGTGAAGGTGCCGCCTTGTCCCGTCCGCACCGCCTTGACGGCCTCCGCGGCCCGGCGCAGGGCCTCCTCGCCGAACTCCGAGGCATGGGCGTAGCCGGTGGCCTCGCCGAACACGGCCCGCAGGCCGAAGCCGTGGGCGGTGTCGAAGCCGGCGCTCTTGAGGCGCCCGTCGTCGAAGACCAAGCTTTCTGTCTGGCGGTATTCGAGGAACAGCTCGCCGTCGTCGGCACCGCCGAGCGCGTCGTCGACGATGCCGTCGACGCGGGCGCGGTCGAGCCCGGCCCGGTCCCAGAACAGGGCGTCTGTGGCGATGGAATCGGTCATGGTAGGCTCTCCGTCACGGTCGGCGGCGGCGCGCCGGGCGTCTCTGCGATCTATATAGGAGCGACGCGCCCGCGTGACCATGCGCATCCTGGGCATCGATTTCACCAGCCGGCCCGACGCCCGCAAGCCCCTCACCTGCGCCGAGGGACGGCTTAGCGGCGCCGTTCTGGCCATCGACGCCATCCACGAATGGGCCGACTTCGATGGATTCGAGGCCATGCTGGGGTCGCCGGGACCGTGGCTGGCCGCCGTGGACTTCCCCTTCGGTCTGCCGGCGGCCTTCGTGACCGCGGTGGGCTGGCCGCCCGCCTGGCAGGACTATTTGGCCTGCGTCGCGCGCCTGGATCGCCAGGGGTTCCGCTCCCTGGTCGTCGACTTCAAGGCGTCCCGTCCCGAAGGCAACAAGGATTTGAGGCGCGAGATCGATGGTCTGGCCCGCGCGGCGAGCCCCTTGAACGTCGTCAATCCGCCCGTCGGATTCATGTTCTTCGAAGGGGCGCCGCGGATCTGGCGCTCGGACGCCGCCGTCCTGCCCATGCGGCCGCGCCGGACTGACCGCGTGGCGGTGGAGGCCTACCCGGCGCTGGTCGCCCGTTGGGCCATCGGCGCCCGATCCTACAAGGGCGGCAAGGCCGATAGCCACCCTCTGCGCCGCGCCTTGAGGGGCGAAGTGATCGAGAGGATCGGTGGCGCCGCGGCGGAGGCCCGTTACGGAGTCCGCGCCCGCCTGACGGACGTGCCCATGGACGCCGCCATCACCGATCCATTGGGGGACGGCCTGGATGCCGTTTTGTGTGCGGTCCAGGGTGCCTGGGCCTGGCACCATCGCGACAGCGGATTCGGAATTCCCGACCGCGGCAACCGGCACGAAGGTTGGGTGACCGACCCGGGATTGTGCGGCATTTCCGGTCGCGACACCCTCCCTTGTGTTGACGCCGGCAAGGCGAAATCCCTATTTTGCCGAAGGTTTTTTGGCGGGCGGCTTGTGCCGGCGACGTCAGGGAACCCATCGCAAGCAAACAAAAAAGGGTCCGACATGTTCGATCCAATCCCGTCCCGACGCGTCAAGGGGGTTCCAGGACTTGCGGCCGCGGTGGTCGCCGTCGGATTGGCCGCGTGGATGCCGCCAGTTACGGCCCCGGCCCATGCCGACGAGATCGAGACCGCCATCGTGCACGGCGGGCGCCTGTACGACGACTGGCATCTGGAAACCAAGGAGCCGACGCCCGAAGCCTCCCATCCGGCCTATCCGTCTTCGGCCCGGTTCGCCTCGGACCCGCAATCCAACTGGCGGTGCATCGAATGCCACGGCTGGGACTACAAGGGCAAGGACGGCGCCTACGGACCGGGCAGCCCCCATTTCACGGGGATCAAGGGGATCAGGGGCATGGCGGGCGCGGACCCTGCGGCCATCGTCGCCGTGCTCAAGGACGACACCCACGCCTACGCCGGCCTGATGGCGGACAAGGACTTCGAGGACCTGGCCGCCTTCATCAGCCGCGGCCAGGTCGACATGGACCAGTACATCGACAGCAAGACCCGAAAGGCCAAGGGCGACCCGCTGCGCCGGGCCACCTACTACAAGGTGATCTGCGCCAACTGCCACGGTCTGGAGGGCCACAAGGTCCGGACCATGCCGCCTCTGGGCACGATCACCCGGGAGAACCCGTGGGCGTCGCTGCACAAGATGCTCAACGGGCACCCAAATGAGACCATGCCGGCGCTGCGCGTGTTCCCCATCCAGGACCTGGTCGACATCCTGGCTTACGTCCAGAGCCTCCCCGCCGAGGAGAAGGAGCTGTCCATCGTCCGAGGCGGCCGGCTCTACGACAACTGGTACAAGGAGACCATGCAGCCGCCGCCGGTGAAGTCCCACCCCGCCTACCCGAGGTCCGCCAAGTACGCGCGTGATCCGCGCCACAACTGGCGCTGCAAGGAATGCCACGGCTGGGACTACAAGGGGAGCTCCGGCAACTACGGCAAGGGAAGCCGCCATTACACCGGCATCAAGGGCATCGACGCCATGGCCGGGGCGGACGCCAGCCGCATCCTCGCCGTGCTCCTGGACGACACCCACCAGTACGGGGACGTCCTGGACAACCACGACCTTCTGGACCTGGCCAACTTCGTCAGCCACGGCCAGATGGATGTGGACCAGCACATCGACGCCGAGAGCCGCAAGGCGAAAGGCAACGCGGCCCGGCACGACGTCTTCTACAAGACCATCTGCGCCAGTTGCCACGGCCTGGACGGCCTGAAGATCCTGACCATGCCGCCGCTGGGCCGCATCGCCCGCGACAACCCGTGGGTATCCCTGCATAAGATCCTTCACGGCCATCCGGCCGAGAACATGCCGGCCCTGCGGGTGCTGGAGATTCCGACGCTGGTCAACGTCCTGGCCTATATCCAGACCCTGCCCGACCGCAAGTAGCCGCGCGGGGGCTCGGATCGAACGCCTTTGATGGGCCGAGTCGGGCTCTTAGGGGCATGACGCGATCGAGGCCGCGCCACCACGCCGCCGGGCTGGTCGCAGCAATCGCCGTGGCTGCCGCGGCCGGCCCCGCGTCCGCCGCCGAGCTGGTCCCCCATCGGGCGCTCTATTCCCTCAAGCTGAGCACGACCCGGTCGGGAAGCGGCATCCTGGATGCCCGCGGCAACATGCACTTCGCCCTGGAACAGACCTGCGACGGCTGGACCATCGCCGAGACCTTGTCCCTGGTGGTCGATTCGGCCAACGGCGCTTTCGAACAAGAGATGCACTACGCGGGCTGGGAATCGGCCGACGGAACCACCTACCGATTCGTTTCGCGCCACCGTCTGGGTGGGGATCGTGGCGACACCCGCGGCCGGGCGCGCGCCGGCCAGGCCGGCGAGGCGGTCTTCAAGTCCCCCGCCGCACGGACCCTGCCCCTTCCGGAAGGGACCCTGTTCCCCGTCGGCCACACCACGTCGCTGATCGATCACGCCGTCGCCGGGTCGCGGCAGGTCCCGAGCACGGTGTTCGACGGAATCGACGGCGAGGGCCCGCAGAAGGTGGTGGCCTTCATCGGACCGCGCCGCCGCCCGGACGTTGAAGGCGACGACCCGGACAGCCTGACGAACCGCCCCCGGTGGACCATGCGCCTGGCCTTCTACCCCGTGGACAGCGCGGCCTCGGCCCCCCAGTACGAGATGGAGGCCGTTCAACTGGACAACGGCGTCGTGTCCCGGCTGGTCCTCGACTTCAACGAGTTCGCGGTGATCCTGGAATTGGAGACGGTCACGGCGCTGGCGCGGCCGGTGTGCTGAGATCATCCCGCACGGGGGCCAACCGGTAGGCCGTTGTCTCGTCCGCCCCCGTGCGATTAGAGCACGGTTCGATCAAATCGACCCGATTTGATCGAACGGTCGTGCTCTAACTTGTTGATTTCTAGAGCAAGTGAATCCGATCAAACGATTCCGTTTGATCAGATATTGCTCTAGTATCTCGGCTGGTTGCTGATCGGGGCATGATGTCTTTCGGAACAAACCGTTCGCTGCGAATCGCCGCGGCGGTGGCTGTCTTCCTCGCGGCGCCGCCGGTGGTGCCGGTGGGCGCCGCCGATCAGGCGTTCATCGGCATGCAGGTCCAGGGCGTGAACGAGGTCGTGGCCCAGGCCCTCGGCCTGCCGCGGGTCCAGGGCGTGCTGGTCCGCGACATCGCCCTCGAAGGTCCGTCCGGTCAGGCCGGGCTGCGGCGGGGCGACCTGATCATCGAGCTGGCCGGCGAGGACATCGAGACCTTCGAGAAACTGCTTCAGGTGGTCGGCAAACTTAGCTCCGGCAAGAACGTGCCGGTGACGGTCCTGCGCCAGGGCAAGAAGACCACCTTCGAGCTGACCACCGGCTCATGGCCCGAGTCATGGCGGGTCAGCAAGGGCGCCTTCTCCAGCATCCCCGAGGTCGGCCTGACCGTGGCGGCGATCACGCCCAAGGTCAGGGAGCGTTTCCAGCTCCGCTGGGGGTCCACCGGCCTGGTGGTGACCCTGCTGGACACCGCCAAGGCCACCGGCACCGACCTGCGGCGCGGTGAGATCATCCGTCAGGTCAACCAGGAGGACGTCTGGCATCCCCGGCAGATGATGGCCATGTACCAGGAAGCCAAGCAGGCCGGACGCAAGCAGCTTCTGCTCCTGGTGGAAGGCGTCGACGGCTTCCGCTTTTCCCTGTTGCCGGTGACGCAGTAACACCGCCGCGCCGGCTTTCCGGCGCGCTACTCGGGAAGGTGGGGCGGGTCGGGATCCTCGTCCCAGCCTTCCTGTGGCTCCGGGTACTTGGCGATCCAGGCGTTGACCAGGTCCACGTGCCCGGCCTCCTCCTCGGCGAACTCGCCGGCCAACTCGCGCACCTTGGGGTCGTCGGTGCATTCCGCCACGGTGGCGTAGAAGTCCCGGGCATGCACCTCGGAGGCGCGGGCCAGGTCGAGGGCGTGGTACGGCGTCATCAGGTAGTGGACTCCGTCCGCCGCCGCGGTCTCCGGCGCCTCGCTGCGGTCCCACTTGAAGTCCCACGGCGCGATCTCCGGCAGTTCCCGTCCGCCGGCCCGCTGCAAAACCTGCTTGGCATGTTTTTGGCCGGAGTCGGCCAGCTTGTGGAAGACCTCCGCCACCTCCAGGTTGTTGTGGACCTCCATGGAGTGGGCGAGCTCCTCGTAGCGCTCCGCCGCCTCGAGCTCGAGGGCATAGGCGTGCGCGAAGAACTCCTCAAGCGTGTCGATGGTACACGCGCGTTTTCGTAAATGGTTCTGATCGTTGGTCAAAGACTGATGCTCCCGTTGGATTCCCGTTCGCCCGTTGCCCCCCCTTCGGGTCGGACCTTCGGGGCAGGATTGGACCTTAGCACATCCGCCCCATGGCCCCAGCGGCGAATCGGTCAGCCCTTGCCGGGGTCCCGCCGCGCCTCGGCCACCAGGTTCTGCATGACCTCCATGCTGATCGCGCGGGGGATGAGCGCCCCGCCCACCACGAAGGCCGGCGTGCCGGAAATGTTGAGAGCTTGGGCCAGGGCCTGATTGCGTTCCAGGGCCTCGAGGATCTCCGGAGCCGCCATTTCTTCACGCACCTTGGCCACCTCCAGGCCGGCGTCCGCAGCCAGACGCAGGACCTTGTCTTCGGTGAGGGTGCCCCGGGTCCCCATCAGGGCGGCGTGGTAGCCGAAATAGGCGTCCGGCCGCAAGCGCCAGACCGCCAAGGCGGCCCGCGCCGCCATCAGGGAATCGGGGCCGAGGATGGGGAGCTCCTTGAGGACGTAGCGGATGTTGCCGTCGGTCTCGATCAGCCGCTGCAGGCCGGGGAGCACTTGCTTGCAGAACCCGCAGCGGTAGTCGAAGAACTCCACGATGGTCACGTCGCCGTCGGGATTGCCGGCGACCGGGGATGTCGGGTCGTTCTCCAGGTCGCCGCGCAGCGCCACCAGGGCGGCCCGCGTGCGTTCCTGCCGGGCCGCCGCCTCCCGGGCCCTCAGGGCGCGGATGGCGTCCACCAGGATCTCCGGGTTCTCGCGCAGGATCTCCCGTACCACCTGTTCGATCTCGCTCTTCTGATCTGGCGTCAGGGACGACTCGGCGGCGGCCGTTGCCACGGACAATGCCAACACGGGAACGGCGATGAGAGACCGCAGGGCGGCGGTGAGGGTCATGAGGCGGCTTTCCGGATGTCCAGGTGATTGCGGATCGGCGCCATCTTGCGTCATGCATCCACGGGGAACAAGCGCGCGCGACGCCGTTGCTCAGACATCACGCTGGTGTGATCGGGTTCAACGGGACAGCAGCACGCCGGCCAGGCGGGCCACCGGATCCGACGGCGATCCGGCGGCGCCCTCCAGTCCGACGAACACCACCTCCACCGCCGCCACCTCGTCCGCAGGCCAGGCCCGGGCATACAGGTCCGCCAGGTCCACGGTCTCGAGCCACCAGCCGTCGGCGTTCTCGCGGCCGCCACGCTGGGTGTAGACCACCGGCGGCGCCGAGAACGGGTCGGCCGCAACGCGCGGCTCCGGGGATGCCCGGTCGAGGTGACCCCGGCGCAGGGCGGAATCCCCCCAGGCGATGGCCAGGACCCGGTCGTGGTCGGGCAGAACCGGGGGCAACAGAGTGAACCCGCCATCGTCACCACCCGGCCGGCCGCCGCGGAAACCGACCACCAGGCGCACCGGATGGGGCCCGGTGTCCTGAGCCTGAACCTTCCAGGCCCAGCTCAGATAGGGGGTGGCCAGGAGCGTCGCCTGCGTGCGCCGGATGGCCAACACCGTGTCCGGGCCGCCGCCGATGCGCAGCGCCGGGACCCCCCGTTCCTCGACCACCACCAGCCGCGCGGCGGCATCGCCCCGCATCACCCAGCCGGGCGGCGGCGCCTGGAGCGAAAACCCGGGTTCGGGACCGAGGACCGGGAGGCGCCCCTCGGGCGTGACGGCGACCACGGGAACGGCGCAGCCGGCGACGGCGAGCAGCCACGCCGCCTTGCGGATACTCATTCGCCGGGCTGTTTCCGGCCCGACGCCTGCTGGATGTCGCGGGCCTTGAGCCAGCCCGGAGAGCCCGGCACCAGGTCCTTCTCGGCGCGGGTCGCGTGGTACAGGGCATCGCCCTTGCGGCCGAGCAACAGGGCCTCCTCGGCCAGGGCGAGGTAGCTTTCGGCCATCTGTCCGTTGCGGCCGTAGGCGATGGCCAGTTGCCGCCATGTGAACGCCGATTCGGGTTCGCGCATGAGGGCGACACGCAGGTTGGTGATGGCCGGCTCGAGGAGCGACGGGTCCTCCAGGGCGAGCTGGACACGCCCCAGATCGCGCAGGATCAGGGGCGACTGGGGCAGCAGCCGGGCCGCCGCCTCGTAGGCCACCAGGGCCTCACGGGGCCGCGCGTTCTCGAACAGCATCTGTCCCTTCAACTCGTGGAAGTAGGGATCGTCGGGGTCCTCGGCGATCAGGCCGTCGATCAAGGGCAACGCCTTGGCCAGATCGGGGCGGCGGTAATAGGCGATGGCCCGGGCATAGCGGGCGGCGACACTGGCATCGTCTTCCGGATACCGACGGAAGGTCTCCCGCGGCAGCGACAGGAAGGCGAAAAGCTTGGCCCGCACCCGGTCGTGCATCAACTGCAATGCCGCCGGCGGCAGCGAGTCCGCGTGCTCCGATGTCTCCACGTGATTGCGCAGGGTGATGATGCGGTCGCGGGTCAGCGGATGGGTCCTGAGGTAGGGGTCCTGGCGCTTGGGACTGAGCAGCTCCTGGCCGCTCATGCGCTCCATGAAGTTCAACAACCCACGCGAAGACTGGCCCGTGGCGTCGAGGATCCTCAGTGCCGCCTGGTCGGCCGAGGCCTCCTGGGTGCGGCTGTAGGCGAGAAAGTTGCGCAGGCCCGTCTGGCCGGCGCCGGCCGCCACCACGGCCCCCACGTCACCACGGCCGGTGGCGAGGGCGGCAGCGCCGCCGATGACCATGGCGATGATGTTCTGGGCCGAGCTTTTGGCCAGGGCGTCATGGGTGCGGGACAGGTGACCGCCGGCGATGTGGCCGGCTTCGTGGGCGATCACCCCGATCACCTCGCCCACGTCTGCGGCCTGGGTGAGCAGGCCACTGTTGATGAACAGTTTCTGCCCCCCGGCTACGAAGGCATTGAGACCCTTGTCGTTGACAATGTAGATATCAACAGCCGAGGGGTCGAGGCCGGCCGCCCGGAACAAGGGGTGGGCGTAGGTGCGGATGGTGTTCTCGATCTCGGCGTCGCGAAGGAACGACGGACGACCGGCGGCCGAAGCCGGTGGCCCGCTGCCCGCCCACACGAGAGCGACCGCCAGGGCGATCGGAAGCAAGGTGCGTTTCAACAGGGCCATCCACTCGGTTGCAAGGCAAGGTAGTCGGCGGCGGTGCGGCCGTCAATTCGCCGGCATCCTGATCGCCGCCGCGGTATGCGGCTGCTCGGGCAGCGACAGGGAGCCGGGCACCATCGGCTACGTGGAGGGATTCCTCGGCGGCGTCGCCGCCGACGAGCCCCAGGCCGCATTGATCGGCCGCGACGTGCTGTCCCGGGGCGGCACCGCGGTGGACGCGGCGGTCGCCATGTCGCTGGCCCTGTCGGTGACCCTGCCGTCGTCCGCCGGCCTCGGCGGCGGCGGCGTGTGCGTGGTGCGGGATCACGCGTCGGGAACCACCGAGGTCATCGATTTCCTGCCGCCGGCACCGGCCGCCGTGCCGCCGACGGCGGACCGGCCCAGCGCCATCCCGGCCATGAGCCGGGGCCTGTTCGCCATGCACTCCCGCTATGGGCGCCTGCCCTGGGGCCTCCTGGTCGGCCCGGCCGAGAAGCTGGCCCGCTTCGGTGTCCAGGTGTCGCGCGCGCTGGCCCGTGACATGGGACAAGTGGGGCCGGCCCTGCTGGCCGACCGGCAGGCCCAGGTCATCTTCGGCGCCGACGAGGGTCAGCGCGCCGTGCGCGAGGGCGACTTCCTCACCCAGCTCGACCTGGCGGTCACCCTGGGGCGCCTGCGCACCATCGGGCCCGGCGACCTGTACAGCGGGCAGCGGACGAAAATGCTGATCGCGGCGGTGGCGCAGGCCGGCGGCTCCCTGAGCGCCGAAGACCTGCGGGACTATGTCCCCGTGTGGCGCGAGACGATTCGCGTGCCGGTCGGCAACGAGACGGCCCACTTCGCCCCGCCGCCGGCCATGGCCGGGGTGGTTGCGGCCCAGATGCTCGCCATGCTGGCCGATGACGACCGATACGAGGACGCGTCCCCGGCAGAGCGCGCCCATCTCGTCTCCGAGGCGGCCATGAGGGCCTTTGCCGACCGCCGTCGGTGGCTGGGGGCCGAAGCGGAGACGGCGGCCCTGGTGGACGAGAGCGCCATCGAGCGGCTGATGGTCCGCTACAGCGACACGCGCCATCTGGCGGCGGCGGAGCTGGACCCGGCCCTGACCACCGAGCCGGAGAACCCGGCCGCCGCCGGGCTCGTCGCGGTCGACCGCGACAGCAACGCCGTGGCCTGCAACCTGACCATGAACAACCTGTTCGGCACCGGCCGCGTCGCCCCCGGCACCGGCATCCTGCTGGCCGCGGCGCCGGGCCGGGCCGGACGCGGGACCTTGTCGCTGGGCCCGGTCGTGGTGTCCAACGACTTCGTCAACGAGTTCTTCTTTGCCGCCGCCGCGTCCGGCGGCGTTGCCGCGCCGACGGCCCTGGCCCAGGTGACGGCGCGCGTGCTGATGGCCAGGGAGCCTCTGGAGGAGGCGACCGCGGCGCCGCGCGTGCACAACGGCGCCGCGCCCGACGTGACCTTCCACGAGCCGCGCCTCGACCTAGTCCAGGTGGACGCGTTGCGGCAACGCGGCCATCAGGTGGCGCCGACGCCGCGCCTGGGTCTGGTCAACGCCCTGGCCTGCCCCGACGGCATCCCCCCCGACCCCGAAACCTGCACGGTGCGCGCCGACCCGCGCGGCTACGGGCTGGCCGGCAGCGCCGACCAATGAGCGGCAGGGAGACCCGACGTCCATGCCCCTGAAGGTCGCCAGGCGGGGAACCATCCCACCGTTCATCGTCATGGACGTGATGCGCGCCGCCAACGAGCGGGCGGCGCGCGGCGACGACGTCCTGCACCTGGAGGTGGGCCAGCCGGGCACCCCGGCCCCGATGCCGGTCCTGGAGGCGGCCAAGGCGGCGCTGACCTCGGACCGCCTCGGCTATACGGACGCCTTCGGCCTGTGGCCCCTGCGCCGCCGCATCGCCCGGCACTATGCGGAGGTCTACGGGATCGACGTGGCGGCGGACCGCATCGTCGCCACCACCGGCTCGTCGGGCGCCTTCGTCCTGGCCTTTCTCGCCGCCTTCGAGGCCGGCGACCGGGTGGCCCTGGCCGGACCCGGCTATCCCGCCTACCGCAACATCCTCAGCGCCCTCGGGGTCACCCCGGTCAACATGGCGGTGGGACCGGACACCAACTTCCAGCCGACACCGGAGGTGCTGGACCGCATCTCCGGTCCGCTCGACGGGCTGATCGTCGCCAGCCCCTCCAACCCGACGGGGACCATGATCGACCGCGCCGGCCTCGCCGCCCTGGTCGCCTATTGCGCGGATCGCGGCATACGCCTGGTCTCCGACGAGATCTACCACGGCATCACCTACGGTGAGCGGGCGGAGACGGCGCTGGCCTTCACCGACGACGCCATCGTCGTCAACAGCTTCTCCAAGTACTTCTCCATGACCGGGTGGCGGCTGGGCTGGATGGTGGTGCCCGAGGCCCTGCTGCGCTCCCTGGAATGCCTCGGTCAGAACCTGTTCATCTCACCGCCGACCCTTTCCCAGCATGCCGCGGTCGCCGTCTTCGACTGCCGCGCCGAGCTGGACGCGAACGTCGCCCGGTACGCCCGCAACCGGTCCCTATTGCTTGAGCAATTGCCGAATGCCGGCTTCGACCGGCTGGCCCACGCCGACGGGGCGTTCTACCTCTATGCGGATGTGGGACGCATGACCAACGACAGCGACAGCTTCTGCAAGCAGATGCTTGCCGAGACCGGTGTCGCCGCCACCCCCGGAATCGATTTCGACCCCGAGCTCGGGAACCGCTTCGTCCGCTTCTCCTTCGCCGGTTCCACCGACGACATGGGGGAGGCCGCCCGCCGCCTCATCGCCTGGCGGGGATGATCACGACTGGCGATTCGACCGCGCCGCCAATGGGACGCCGCTTCGGGCCATTTCGTTGGCGCGGGGGTGTCAATCGCCGAAACGCTGCCACCACCCGCGGCGGCGGGGCTGTTCCTTCTCCGCGTCCTCGCTGCCGACCTGGATGACCGTCGTCCGGCTGGCGGCGGCAGCGTCATCGGAGGTTTCGGCCTCGGTGTCCGCAACCGGACCCATCTCGCCGTAGGCCTCCAGTCCCGCGCCCTCGTCCTCCATTTGGGCGGCGGGCGGCGGGGGCGCCGCGGCGACGTCTTCGTCGGCTTGCGCACCACCCTCCTCCACCTCGGATGGCGGCACGTAGATGATGTCAGGCGCTGTCTCCTGGGGCTCCGCTGCGTCCGGCTCGTTGGCCGCCCGCTTGCGCCCGCGGCCGGTGGCCGCGCGGCGGGAAGACCGCTTGGGCCGCGCCTTCGCCTCCGGCTCCACGCTTTCTTCGACCGCCGATTCGAGAAGGCCGTCGACGGCGGGCGCCTCCAGGAGGTTCTCGGCCGACGGCACGGCCATGGGCTCCGCCGCTGGCGTGGTGTCCTCCAAGGGTAGCTCGGCTTCGGCATCGGGCGGCTGCTCGGCGCCGGCCTCGTCGGCCACGGCTTCGCCCTCCGTATCGGGAGCGGCGTCCGCATCTGCGGTCTTGCGGGTCCGCCGCCGTCCACCGCGTTTGCCGCGGCGGCGGCGCTTGGTGGCGGTCTCGCCTTCGGCATCGGCAGCCGTCTGGTCCTCCTCGGCGACCTCCGCCTCCTCGCCTGCTTCTTCGGTCTCGCCGGTGTCCTCGACCTCCGCCGCCTCGGCCGCCGACGGGCGGGTCTCGTCGCTGCGCTTGCGGCGCCGCGGACGGCGGCGGCGCTTGCGCTTGGCCGTTTCCTCCCGATCACCCTCGCCGGCGGCCTCCTCGGTCTCCTCCTCGCCTTCAGGCTCGGACGCCTTGCGGGTGACCAGTCGCTCGATGCGGTGGTCCGGCGGGATCAGCGAATCGTCCGCCTCCAAGGTGACGGAGAAGTCGTACCGATTCTCGATCTCGGCCAGGGCGGCCCGCTTCTGGTTCAGGATGTACAGGGCAACCGAGGTGGGCACATGCACGGCGGTTCGGGCCGACCGGCCGCGGATGCCCTCCTCCTCGATCACCCGCAGCATATGCAGGGCCGTGGATTCGATGGACCGGCGGATGCCGGTGCCGCCGCAATGGGGGCAGGGTTCGGAGCTGGTCTCGATGATGCTGGGCCGCAGCCGCTGGCGGGACAACTCCAGCAGGCCGAACGGGCTGATGCGACCCAACTGAATGCGCGCCCGGTCGTTGCGCATGGCGTCCTTGAGGCGCCGTTCGACCTGGGTCTGATTGCGCTGGGTCTCCATGTCGATGAAGTCGATGACGATGAGGCCGGAGAGATCGCGCAGGCGGAGCTGGCGGGCCACCTCTTCGGCCGCCTCCAGGTTGGTTTTGACCGCCGTCTCTTCGATATTGCGCTCCCGGGTCGCCCGTCCCGAATTGACGTCGATGGCCACCAGCGCCTCGGTCGGATTGAGCACGATGTAGCCGCCCGAGCGGAGCTGCACCTCGGGGCTGTGCATGGCGTCCAACTGCCCCTCGACCCGGAACTTCTGGACCAGGGGCACGGAGTCCTCTTCGTAACGCTTGACCCGCTTGGCATGGCTCGGGATCAGCAGCTTCATGAAGTCCTTGGCGGTGCGGTACCCGTCCTCGCCCTCGACCAGGATCTCGTCGATGTCACGGCCGTAGAGATCGCGGATGGACCGCTTGATCAGGTTGCCTTCCTCGTAGACCAGGGCGGGAGCCGTGGATTCGAGGGTCAGCTCGCGGACGCTGTCCCACAGGCGCAGCAGGTAGTCGTAGTCGCGCTTGATCTCGGCCTTGCTGCGTTCGCTGCCGGCGGTCCGCACGATCACGGCCATGCCGTCGGGGATCTCCATGTCGGTAACGATGGAGCGCAACCGTTTGCGGTCCGACGCATTGGTGATCTTGCGCGAGATCCCGCCGCCCCGCGCCGTGTTGGGCATGAGGACGCAGTAGCGGCCGGCCAGCGACAGATAGGTGGTGAGGGCTGCGCCCTTGGTGCCCCGTTCCTCCTTGACCACCTGAACCAGCAGGATCTGGCGGCGCTTGATGACCTCCTGGATCTTGTAGTTGCGGTGCGAGATCAGGGGCGGGCGGGTCTCCATCTCCTCGGCATCGTCGCCGCCCAGCGTTTCGACCGAGTCCTCGTCGGCGTCGCCGGGGGACTCGTCATCGTCGTCCCTGACCGCCGATTCCTGCTCGGCGATCAGGGCTTCCCGGTCGGCGACCGGAATCTGGTAGTAGTCGGGATGGATTTCGCTGAAGGCGAGGAAACCGTGGCGATTCCCGCCGTAGTCGACGAAAGCGGCCTGCAGGGACGGTTCGACCCGCGTCACCTTGGCCAGATAGATGTTTCCCTTGAGCTGTCGCCGGGACGCGACCTCAACGTCAAAGTCCTCGAGACGGTTTCCGTCCAAAACCACCACCCGGGTTTCCTCCGGGTGGGCGGCATCGATAAGCATGCGTTTTGTTGCCATAAAAGTCGTATCTCCGTGACGCCGCCACGGCGGGCGACAGCCCGCGAGCGCGACGGCAGAAGTGTGCAGGAGTGCCGGTGGCGCGTGCGGTCAGCTCCCGCGCCCGGAGAACGGACGTGACGTGATCGCGAGCGGCGCGCGCGGCTCTGGCCGGCATGAAATCCCTCGAACTGATTTGGGGGACGCCCCCGCCACGCCCGCGCACCGCCGATCGGAGCGCGCGACGGCGGACCGTCCCGCTGTCAGTACCGTTAACATAACGGTAGGGAATGGCTTGGACAATCGCCTTTGTCGCTTGCGTCAGCGGCGGCCCCGTCGGCGCGGCCGTTCTCGACGCCATTGATGCGCCGCCAACTAAGGCGGTATATGTCGAGGCGGTCGGACGTGAGGAACGCTATATGTGGCCTGGCATCTCCCTGCGCGGTGTCGGCATCGCGGTCGCGGTTGGGATCCTCGCCGTCCTGCCGGCGCGGATGGCGCCGGCGGCCGAGACCGTGGTCACCGACGTCCGCGTCGGCAACCACGGGGCCACGACCCGCTTCGTCCTCGACCTCACCGACCACGTCGATTTCCGCATCTTTTCCCTGCCCGATCCCTACCGGGTGGTGATCGATCTGCCGGAGGTGGGCTGGCGTCTGCCGCAGAAGCCGTTGCCGGCCAACACCGGGTTGCTGGCCACGTTGCGCTACGGGCTTTTCAAGCCCGGCACGTCGCGGGTGGTCCTGGACGTGAAGGGGCCGGCCGCGGTCAAGGACGCGTTCGCCCTCAGACCCAATGCATCCCACGGCCATCGCCTCGTGGTCGACCTGGTG
Source organism: Rhodospirillales bacterium (assembly GCA_028277795.1). Lineage (GTDB taxonomy): Bacteria > Pseudomonadota > Alphaproteobacteria > Rhodospirillales > JANQFP01 > JANQFP01. Next base: position 30,831 of record JANQFP010000158.1, on the reverse strand, counting down.
CGAACGACCCGGGAGGCTTTCCTTCAGAACGCCCGCGGTGGGCCCAAGACCGCCAAGCAAAGTACGAAACGGGCCGCGACGACGGCCCGTGTCGCGCCGCCCCCGCCGCCGGCCAAGCCGCTGCGCCGCCCGGTGAAGCGGCTGGTCGTCCTCGATGCCGGCCACGGCGGCGTGGACCCGGGCGCCATCGGCGTCAGCGGCATCTACGAGAAGCACATCACCCTGGCGGTGGCGCGCGAGGTGAAGACACGGCTGGAGCGGACCGGACGGTACAAGGTCCTGCTGACCCGCGACCGCGACGTGTTCATCCGTCTTAGGGACCGGGTGGCGTTCGCCCGCGACGCCGGTGCCGAGCTGTTCGTCTCCATCCACGCAGATGCCATCCGCAACCGCCACGTCCGCGGCCTGGCCGTCTACACGCTGTCGGAAAAGGCGTCGGACAAGGAGGCGGCGGCCCTGGCCGAGAAGGAGAACAAGGCGGACCTCATCGCCGGCATCGACCTCAGCGGCGAGACGGCCGAGGTCACCAATATCCTCATCGATCTGGCCCAGCGGGAGACCATGAACGAATCGGCCCAGTTCGCCGCCGTGATGGTGGACGAGTTGGCGCGCGAGACCCGTCTCCTGCGCAACACCCACCGCTTCGCCGGTTTCGCCGTGCTCAAGGCCCCCGACGTGCCGTCGATCCTGGTCGAGCTGGGCTTCCTGTCCAACCGTCAGGACGAAAGGGCGCTCAGGCGCAAGGACTACCGAGGACGGCTGGCGGCGGCCATCGCCCGGGCCATCGACCGCTATTTCGTCTCGGTCGAGGAAGCGCGCCGGCAGTAGCCGCCCCGGTCATATCTCGGCCACATTTTCGGGGTATCTAACGACGGTCGCCGAATTGGACTATACTGGCTTTCCGGCGGCCATGGCGGTCGCCGGATTCGGTTTATGGCACGGTTCCTCGTCGTCCTCGTCGGCACCCTGATGATCGTCGTCCTGCTCGGGGTCGGCGGCGGGGTGCTGGTGCTCTACCAGTTCGGCCGCGGTCTGCCCGACTACCGGCAGCTCGCCGGCTACGAACCGCCGGTGATGACCCGGGTCTACGCCGGCGACGGCCGTCTGCTGGCCGAGTACGCGGTCGAAAAGCGGGTCTTCGTTCCCGTCGGCGCCATGCCCCGGCGGGTCGTCCACGCCTTTCTCGCCGCCGAGGACAAGAACTTCTACCACCATCCGGGCATCGACTTCCTGGGCGTCATCCGGGCGGTGCGGACCAACCTCGGCAACCTGGGCAGCGACCGGCGGCTGGTGGGCGCCTCCACCATCACCCAGCAGGTGGCCAAGAACTTCCTGCTCAGCAACGAGCTGTCCTGGGAACGCAAGATCCGCGAGGCCATCCTTGCCTTCCGCATCGAGCGCGCCTTCACCAAGAACCGCATCCTCGAGCTCTACCTCAACGAGATCTATCTGGGGTTCGGGTCCTATGGCGTGGCGGCGGCGGCGCTCAACTACTTCGACAAGGCCCTGTCCCAACTGACCGTCGCCGAAGCCGCGTACCTGGCGGCCCTGCCCAAGGCCCCCAACAACTACCACCCCGTCAACAATCCCGAGGCGGCGCGGGAACGCCGGGACTGGGTGATCGGGCGTATGCTGGCCGAAGGCTTCATCACCGCCGACGAGGCGGCGGAGGCGCGGGCGACGCCGCTGGAGGTGCGCGGGCGGGCGGCCACCGAGCTGGTGGCCGCCGATTACTTCGCCGAGGAGGTGCGGCGCGAGCTGGCCGACCACTACGGCCAGACCGACCTCTACCAGGGCGGCCTGTCGGTCCGCACGACCCTGGAGCCGCGCCTGCAGAGATTCGCCGAGGACGCGCTACGCAGGGGTCTCGAAGCCTACGACCGGCGCCACGGCTGGCGGGGGCCCATCACGACGGTGCCGGAAGACGCGGACTGGACGCAATGGCTCGCCGCCACCGAGGCCCCGCCGGGCATGGACCCCTGGCGGCTCGCCGCGGTCTTGTCCACCGACGACAAGGGCGCCGAGGTCGGGTTCGCCGACGGCACCCGCGGCCGCATTCCGTTGGCCGAGATGACCTGGGCGCGGGCTTGGATGGAAGGGCAGAAGCGGGGCCCCAAGGTGCGCCACCCCGCCGACGTGCTGGCCCCTGGCGACGTCATCGCGGTGGAAGAGGTCCGTCACCAACCGGCCGATGACGACTCGAAAGCCCGGCCCTACCCGGAGGGCACGTACGGCCTGCGTCAGATCCCGGACGCGGACGGCGCCCTGGTGGCGCTGGATCCCCATACCGGCCGCGTGCTGGCCATGGTCGGAGGCTACACGTACGCCCGCAGCCAGTTCAACCGGGCCACCCAGGCCAGGCGGCAGCCGGGCTCGGCGTTCAAGCCGGTGGTCTACCTGGCCGCCCTGGACGCCGGCTACACGCCATCGACCCTGATCCTCGACGCCCCCTTCGTCATCGATCAGGGACCGGGACTGCCCAAGTGGCGGCCCGCCAACTACACCAAACGCTTCTACGGCCCCTCCACCATGCGCCTGGGCATCGAGAAGTCCCGCAACCTGATGACCGTGCGCCTCGCCCAGACCATCGGCATGGACCGGGTGGCCCGCTACGCCCAGCGCCTGGACATCGTCGACGAGCTGCCGCCGCGGCTGGCCATGGCCCTGGGCGCCGGGGAGACGACGCTGCTGCGCCTGACCACCGCCTACGCCATGCTGGTCAATGGCGGCAAGCGGATCCGGCCGACCCTCATCGACCGCATTCAGGACCGCCACGGGCGCACCGTCTTCCGCCACGACTCCCGCCCGTGCGCCGATTGCCGGGCCACCTTCTGGACCGGCCAAGAGGTCCCCGAGATGCCCGACACCCGCCAAGCGGTCACCGACCCCGGCAGCGCCTACCAGATCGTGTCCATGCTGGAAGGCGTGGTGCAGCGGGGCACGGGCCGGCGCATCCGGGCGGTCGGCAAACCGCTCGCCGGCAAGACCGGCACCACCAACGACGCCGTCGACACCTGGTTCATCGGCTTTTCGCCGGACCTGGCCGTCGGCGTCTTCGTCGGCTTCGACGAGCCGCGCGGCCTAGGACCGAATGAGAGTGGCTCGACCGTGGCCGCCCCCATCTTCCGCGACTTCATGGCACAGGCGTTGCACAACCAGCCGGCCATCCCGTTCCGCACCCCGCCCGACATCCGGCTGGTCCGGGTGAACGCGGCCAGCGGCCGCCCGGCCCATGGGGGCGAGGCCAATGTCATCCTCGAGGCATTCAAGCCAGGTACGGTGCCGACCGGCGACGAAGAGGTGGTCGAGGGCACGTCGTCCGCGGCGGGTGCGGTTCCGGTGTCGGGAACCGGCGGGCTCTACTGATCAGTTGGGGGCGAACGTGGTGGTCGCGCCCTCACGCCAGCTGGCCGAGCTCTTGCACTTCTTGCAGATGCGGTTGTGGGGGCCTTCCGACGTGAAGCGATCGCCGCACATGAGGCAGCGGCGGCTCTTGGGCTTGTGGTCGTTGGCCGGCTTCTTCAACTCGTGATTCATGGGCATCTTAACCTCCGCCGCGCTTATGCCATTGAAATGCGTCGAAAAGAAGGCGGATTTGCCCGTCAGGCCCTTGTGCCGCCTCCGAGTGCCCCGCTAAATAGGGCGACGCCACCTATTGCCGACGGAGAACGCCATGCGGGCGGAGACGGAAGCCATCGTTCAGGACATCAAGCAGTCGTTGGAACTGCTGAGGAGGCATCTTTGACTACGATGCCGCCGCCCGCCGCCTCGAAGAGCTGAACGCCCGCGCCGAAGACGCCCACCTTTGGGACAACCCGGACGAGGCCCAGGCCGTGATGCGGGAGCGCACGCGCCTGGAAACCGGAATCAAGACTATCGACGACCTGGACCGGGAGCTGACCGACAACGTGGAGCTCATCGCCCTCGGCGAGACGGAGGACGACTCCGAGGTGGTCGCCGAGGCCGAGCAGGCCCTGGAACGCCTCAAGGCGATCGCGGGCAAGGCCGAACTGCAGACCCTGCTGTCCGGCGAGGCCGACGGCAACGACTGCTACGTGGAGGTCCACGCCGGTGCCGGCGGCACGGAGGCCCAGGACTGGGCCGAGATGCTCATGCGCATGTACATGCGATGGGCCGAGCAGCACGGCTACAAGGTGGACTGGATCGAGGAGAGCGGCGGCGAAGAGGCCGGCATCAAGTCGGCCACGGCCCGCGTCCTGGGTCCCGACGCCTACGGCTGGCTGAAGACCGAAAGCGGCGTTCACCGGCTGGTGCGCATCTCGCCTTTCGATTCCAGCTCGCGCCGTCACACCAGCTTCGCCTCGGTGTGGATCTACCCGGTGGTGGACGACTCCATCCAGATCGACATCCAGGACGGCGACCTGCGGGTCGACACCTACCGCGCCTCGGGGGCCGGCGGTCAGCACGTCAACCGCACCGACAGCGCGGTCCGCATCACCCATCTGCCCACCAACATCGTGGTCCAGTGCCAGAACGACCGCTCCCAGCACAAGAACCGCGCCGCCGCCATGAAGATGCTGCGCGCCCGGCTCTACGAGCTCGAACTGCAGAAGCGGGAGGCCGAGGCCCATGCCGCCCGCGAGGCCAAGACCGACATCGGCTGGGGCCACCAGATCCGGTCCTACGTGCTGCAGCCCTACCAGATGGTCAAGGACCTGCGCACCGGGGTCGAGACGTCCAACACCCAGGCGGTGCTCGACGGCGACCTGGACGACTTCATGGCGGCGGCGCTGGCCGCCCGCATCAAGGGCGGGGACGCCCGCGCCGAGTAGGCACGCCGCTCACTGCAGCAGGAACTCCTTGAACAGGAGCTCGTTGGCCTGGGCCGGCGCGATGCGCTGGTTGATGATGTCCAGCAGGTCGGCACGCAGGGTCTCCGTTCCGTCCCGTCCGACCAGGTCGGTTCGCTCCTTGTCCCGCAAGAGGGTGCGGATGTCGTCCATCAGCGCCACCTGCACCTCCTCGATGCGCGGGACGTCGTTGCTGTTGACGCCGACCAGAATGTGCAGCTTCACATAAGGCGCCCGGCATCGGCCGGTCTTGAGGTCGGCCAGCAGGATAGGCAGCTCGTGATGCACCGGCGGGCCGGGCAGCATCGCCGACGCCCGCGACTTGTCCTCGGACGGACTCATGAGAAAGAAGGCCGCCCCGCCGCCGATGATCGCCAGCAGGACCACCCCCGCGGCGGCGCCGATGATGATGAACTTGCGGCGGCGGGACTTGGCGGCTGCTTCCGCCTCTTCAGCGCCTTCGGCCTCTTCCCCGTCTTCGGCACCGGCGCCGTCTTCCCCCTCGACGTCCTCCGCGGCCGGCTCCGTTTCGCCTTCTCCGCCGTCCTCGGATTCGGGTGCGGTCTCGTCGTCCTGATCGTCGGCCATGGTCCGGTCCTGCGCCCTCCCCGTCGTCGGCTGTCATCTAATCAGCCGACGGTTGAGCGATCAAGATCGGCTCAATCTGTAGGACGGCCTGCCAGTAGGGCGCGCCTTACGCCGGGGCGCGGAGCATCTTTTCGACCTCGCCGGCATGCATGGTTTCCTCGGCGATCATCCGGCGGGCGTATTCCTCCAGGGTGATGTCACGGTCAGCAACCAGCGCCAGAAGCTCGGCATAGAGGTCCCGCGCCGCAGCCTCGTGCTCGAGCGATTCGCGCAGGATGTCGCCGATGTCGTGGCGGTAGGTCTCGAGCAGCGGGCCGATGCCCAGGGACGGATGCTCGCCGAGATAGGTGATCAGCTCGCCCGCTTCATGGGCATGCATCATGGATTCCTCGGCCTGACCGCGCAGCCACGAGACGATGGGGATGCGGCCGTACCCGAAGACCATGAAGGAATAGTGGGTGTACCGCACGACGCCGGCCAGTTCGGCTTCGAGGATCTTGTTGAGGGTCGCGACCACCGCCGCCTTGTCGTAAGCGCTCTCCGCCATGGATTGAATCCTTTCCCGATGCCGGTCGTGACCGACCGAAGACAGACATGATTTTCCCCGTGCGCAAGGAAGCATACGTCCTGCGCCGGACGCAACAACCGTGATCCGCCGGCGCTTCATCACCCGTCGTCCCTGCGCCCTGGCTGCGGGGCTACCGTCGACGAGACAGCCGGAGACACGAGTTGCCGCGGACCGGGATTTCCGTCGTCCTTGACCAAAAGTTCCAAATACTCGTATGGTCGTCGGCGGGGAGAGCAGGGAACCGGTTCTTTATGTCTTCCGGAACATCTTCGGAAATACTGCGCGCGTACTGGGAATTGCGTAAACGTGGCCGTCCCGATCTTCGGGCCTTCGAGGTGGCGGTTACGGTCTACCGCCTGCGAAATCCGGGGGCGACGCACGAAGAGGCCGTGGAAGCGGTCTCCGAGTGGATCGCCGACGAGACCGAGGTATAGATCGGACGTCGGATTCGCCGACCCCACGGCTGACGGTCACGGGCCTCCGGCCGTATCCGTTTCCCGGCCCGATCCGCCGATGCCGGCCGCCGGTGTCTCGATCAAGTCCGTGAAGTGGGCGCGGACCTGGCCCGCCGTCGTTTTCGCCTTCGCCTTGAGCTCCGCGTAGTCGGAGGCGCCGCCGAGCTTGGCCAGGGCCTGGCGTAGGGCGACGGGCATCTCCCCTTCCCGGTCCTCGGTGAACCGTCCTTCGATGGTCAGCCGCAGCATGGCCTGCATCGCCTGCCAGAACGCCAGGGCATCGATCAGCTGAGTCGCGACGTCGCTGGGCAGAAATCCGCCGTCGCGGAGCTGCACCAGCGCGTGTCGCGTGTTCTGGTGCAGGATGTCCGGCCGGGTGTGGGCGTGGGCGAGCTGGAGGAATTGGGCGATGAACTCGATGTCCACCAGCCCCCCGCGCACGTGCTTGACGTGCCATACGAACCCCGTGTGGTGTTCGTCGTCCATGCGGGCCCGCATCTCCGCCACGTCGGCCAGGAGGCCGTTGACGTCGCGCGGTGCCGTGAGGACGTCCCGGATCAACGCCGCGACCCGTTGGCACAGGTCGGGCGGGCCGGCGATCACGCGGGCCCGGGTCAAGGCCATCTGCTCCCAGGTCCACGCCTCATGGCGCTGGTACTGCTCGAAGGCCGCGAAGCTCGAGGCGATGGGGCCGGCCTTGCCCGACGGGCGCAGCCGCATGTCCACGTCGTAGAGACGGCCCTGCGCGGTCTGCGCCGTCAGGGCGTTGATCAGGCGTTGGCTCAGACGCGCGAAGTACTGGCTGGCGGGGAGGGGTTTGTCGCCGTCGGACTGGACCGTCCCCTCCGGCGTGTCATAGACGAAGATCAGGTCCAGGTCCGATGTCGCCGTCATCTCCCGGCCGCCGAGCTTGCCCATGGCCACCACCGCCATGCCGCACCCGGGCACCCGGCCGTGGCGGCGGGCGAAATCCGCCTCGATCCGCGGCAGCAGGCAGGTCAAGGTGGCCTCGGCGATGTTGCTGTGGGCTGCCGCCGCCGCCTCGGGCTCGACGGCGTGGCGTAGCGCCTGCACGCCGACCTGGAACTTGCGGTCGTTGGCCCAGCGGCGGGAGATGTCGTGGATGTCCTCCATGTCCGCGGCCCGCTGCAGGGCCCGGTCCAACTCCGTGATGAGGTCGGGGCACGGCGGCGGAGGGTCGAAGAAGTCGCCGGCGAGCACGGTTTCCAGGATGGCCGGATGTCGGCTCAGATGGTCGGCGAGCCGCGGAGCGCCCCCCATGATCTCGGCAACCAGGGCCAACAGGTGGGGGTTGGCATGGAACATGGAGAAGAGCTGCACGCCGGCCGGCAGACGGGACAGGAACACATCGAACCGGCGGAACGTGGCGTCGGGATGTTCCGCCCCGGCCAGGGCGGCCAACAGGCTGGGCATGATCTCGGTCAGCAGCTCCCGGGCCCGGGCGCTGCGCATGGCCCGGTAGCGGCCGTGATGCCATCCGCGCACCGTGCTGTCCACGTACGCCGGGTCGGCAAATCCCAGGGTGCGCAATGTGCGGATCGTTTCCGGGTCGGCGTCGCCGCCGGTGAACACCAGGTTGCCGGATGTCTCGCCGTCGACGCTCAGGGCCGGCTGATCCTCGAACAGCTCCGCGTAGTGGCCTTCCACCGACCGCAGCGTGGCCAGCAACTCGTCGGCAAACGCATCCGCGTCCCGCGCCCCCAGGAACAGCGCTAGGTGGCGCAGACCGGCCGGGTCCTCGGGCAGGGTATGGGTCTGCTCGTCGCTGATCATCTGCAGACGGTGCTCGACCCGCCGCAGATACCGGTAGGCCGCGGCCAGATCGTCCGCGGTCCGTCGCGTGATCTTGTCGGCCTCGGCCAGGGCGTGGAGGGCCTCCACGGTGATCGGCGAGCGCAGCGACGGCTCGCGGCCGCCCCAGATCAGTTGCTGGGTCTGCACGAAGAACTCGATCTCGCGGATGCCGCCGCGCCCGAGCTTGATGTTGTGCCCCCCCAGCGCGATGGTGCCCCCGCCCCGGTGGGCGTTGATCTGGCGCTTGATGGAGTGGATGTCGCGAATGGCCGCGAAATCCAGATGCTTGCGCCAGACAAAGGGTCCGAGCTGGTTGAGGAAGTCCTCCGCCGCCTGCCGGTCGCCGGCGACGGGGCGGGCCTTGATCATGGCCGACCGCTCCCAGTTCTGGCCCAGGCTCTCGTAGTAGGTCTCGGCGGCGGCTACCGACAGCGCCAGCGGCGTCGAGCCCGGGTCGGGCCGCAACCGCAGATCGGTGCGGAACACGTAGCCGTCGGCGGTGCGCTCCTCCATCAGGCGCACCAGAGCGCGGGTCAGGCGGATCATGTTGTTCTGCAGGCGGTCGCTCTGGTCCGTCTGTATCCGCTCGCGGTCGAACAGCACGATCAGATCGATATCGCTGGAGTAGTTGAGCTCCCGCCCGCCGAGCTTCCCTAGTCCGAGCACCACTAGGCCGGAACCCCGCTCCGGGTCGGTCGGGTCGGGCAGGGACAGCACACCCTGCGCCGCCGCATCGCGCAGCAGGTGGCCAGCGGCGCGAGCGAGCGCCGCATCGGCAAAATCGCTCAGCGCCCCGGTGACTCGCTCCAGAGGCCACACTGCGGTGATGTCGGCGGCGGCCACCGTCAATGCCACGCGACGCCGGGCGATGCGCAGAGCCCGCGCCAGCGCCGCCTCGCCGCCGCTTCCGTCGTCGTCGAGGGCGGCCATGGCGTGCGCGTAGGCGGCGTCGGGCCCGCGCGTCAGCAGCCGGCGCGCGAAAGCCGGATCCTGGACCACGCAGTGGGTCAGAAACGGGCTGTTGCCGAACAGCGCCTCCAGCAGGCGACGGGATGCGGGCTCGCGGGCCGATGCCTCGGCGAACGCCTCCAGGTCTTGGTCGCCGGTCTCGGCGGCGGCGGCGTGCCAGTGCTCGAATCCGTGGGCAACCCGGTCCGGGTCGGCGGCGGCAGGGAGATCGTTTTGCTCGGCTGGAAAGGCGAAATCGTGCATAGTCAACGCCCTGGCCTGCCGCACACTGCGCGAACCAGGAACCGCGGTCAAGATGCCGTCGGGCGCGAGGGACAGTCGTTGATCGTCAGCACGCTGCGGGGAATGTTCCGGTTGCTCGCCGGACTGGGGGCGGGTCTGACGATCGTCCTCGTGCTGCTGGCCTGGCGTCTTTCGGCGGGTCCCATTTCGCTGGCCTTCCTGTCATCTTACATTGAAGGGGCGCTGAGCGCCGTCCTGGCCGACACCCGGGTGCGGCTGGACGACACCATCCTCGCCTGGGCCGGCTGGGAGCGGGCCCTCGACATCCGCGTCCTCAACGTCCGCGCCCTGGCCGCCGACGGAACGGTCGTGGCCCGCTTTCCCGAGGTCTCCCTGTCCCTCAGCGCCCAGGCTCTGGCCCAAGGACTGGTGGCGCCCCGCCGTATCGAAGTGTTCCGGCCCAGCCTGGTCCTGGTGCGGGACGCCGAAGGGGGCCTCACCATCGGATTGGGTGCCGAACGCCGCGCGGCGGAGACGTCGGTCGGCCAGATCGTCGCCGACGCCCTGGCCGTTGAGGCGCCAGCGGGGCCGCTGGCCTACCTGCGGCGACTGGACGTGGTCGACGCCCGGGTGACCATCGAGGACCAGACCCTCGGGCTGTCGTGGGAAGCCCCGTCGGCGCAACTGCAGTTCAGGCGCGACGGCGAGCACCTGAAGGGCGAAGTCTCCCTGGCCCTGATGCTGGAGCACGAGCCGGCCCATTTCACGGTCATCGGCGATTACGACGCCGGCACCCGGCGCCTCGATGTCGGGGTCACCTTCAGCGAGGTCAACCCCGCGGTCCTGTCGCGCCTGACCCCGCAACTGAAGCCGATGCGCGCCGTCGATCTGCCGATGCAGGGAACGGTGACCGCATCTATGGCCGGCGACGGCGCCGTGGAGGCGGTGGGCTTTCACCTGACCGGCGGCGGCGGCCATCTGGCGCTCACCGTGCCCGTGGCGCAGCGCCTCGGCCTGCTGTCGCTGGCGCAGCGGCTTCCCGTCCAGACCGTGGAGGTCAGCGGTCGCTTCGAAGGGGACATCGGGCTGGTGGAGGTGACCAACCTGTTCGTGGACCTGGGTCCCGAAGGGGCGGTCTACCTGCCGCTGCCGGCCGATCACACCATGCCGTTGCGATCCCTGCGGGCGACGGGGCGGTACCATGGCGCCGACCGCCGCCTCGAGATCGGCTCCCTGGACATCGACCTGCAGGGGCCGACCTTGCGACTCGACAAGGCCAGTATCGACGGTCTCGGTGGTGCGATGACCGTCCGCGCCGCCGGCACTCTCAGGGACGTGCCGGTGGACGGGTTCGACACCTATTGGCCCCGAGGATGGGGCGCGGACCCCCGGACCTGGTGCCTGGCCCACCTGTCGGGCGGGCAGGTCAGCGCCGTGCGCGGCGAGGCGGTGCTGCGCGCGACCGAAGGAGGGGCATTCACCGTCGAGTCGCTCCGCGGGGACATGGACATCGAGGACGTCACCGTCGACTACTTGCCGCCCATGCCCAAGGCCACGGCTACCTGGGGACGGGCCACCTTCGACACCAAGCGTTTCGATATCGCCATCCACCGCAGCGAGGCGTCCGGGCTGACCGTGCGCCGGGGCCGGGTCCTGATCACGGGCCTCGACGAGTACGACCAGTTCGCCGACATCGACCTGGTGATCGAGGGGCCGGTACAGGCGGCCATGGGACTGATCGACCACGAGCCCCTTGGCTTCGCCTCGACCCTGTCCATCGACCCCGGCGCCACGGCCGGCTCGGTGGCGGTCGATCTGCACCTTCGCATGATCCTGGAACACGCCCTGAGCCTCGACCAGGTCGAGGTGAGCGCCACCGCCGAGTTGCAGGACGCGGCTTTCACCAATGTCGTCTTCGGCCAGGATCTTTCCGGCGGGCGGCTGGACCTGGTGGTCGACAAGACCGCCCTCGACCTGACCGGCAACGCGGTGCTCGGCTCTTGGCCGGTCACCCTCGCCTGGCGCCGCCATTTCATCGACGACCCCCCGTACCGCAGCCGGTACCAACTGGTCGGCCGGATCGACGGCATCACGGCCGCCGAGGACCTGGGGTTCGAGCTGGACATCCTGCCGCAGGACTTCATCAATGGATCTGTGGCCGGCGAGGTGAAGTTCACGCTGTTCGACGACGGCACCAGCCATCTCGACGGCAAGGCCGACCTGACCGAGGTGGAGTTGTCCGCACCTGCGCTCGGCTGGCGAAAGGAGACCGGCGTCGCCGGCACGCTTTCGGCGGACCTCAGACTGCGGGGCGACATCATCACCGGAATTCCCCGGTTCGACGTCAACGCCGGAGACCTCGCCCTTGCGGGCTCGGCGACCTATTCGCCGGCCGGTCTGGGTCTGGAACGCATCGACATCAACCATGTCTCCTACGGCCGCACCGACATGAAGGGGGCGCTGATTCCCGGTCAGGACGGCGGCTGGACGGCAAGCGTCCATGGCGTCAGTTTCGACCTGGCGCCGCTGTGGGAGACCATGGTGCGTCCCGTGGACGGCACCTCGACGGCCGACACGGGTAAGGGCTTGCGCTTTAGCCTGTCCCTCGACCTCGAGAACGTGTGGCTGGGACCGGACCGGCACCTGGAGGACGTGGTCGGGACCCTGGTCCGCGATGGCGACCTCTGGCGGACCGTGCTGCTCAGCGGCCGCATGGCCAACGGCGAGGCCCTGGCCATCAATCTGGAGCCCGCCGGCCTCGGCAAGCGCACGCTGGCCATCCATGCCGACGACGCGGGCGAGGCGCTGCGCACCTTCGCCGTTTACGACAACATGGTCGGGGGCGTCCTGGACGTGAGCGGCGAATTCGACGACACGGTGTCGAAGAGACCGCTGGCCGGCCGCGTCTCGGTCAGCGACTACCGTATCGTCGACGCCCCGGCCCTGGCCCACGTGGTCAGCATCATGGCGCTCACCGGCATCGTCGAAGCGTTGCAGGGAGACGGTCTGGCGTTCACCGGTCTGGAGGCGCCCTTCACCTGGCAGGACGGCATCGTCACGCTCACCGACGCCAAGGCAACGGGCATATCCCTGGGGTTCACGGCATCCGGCGAGATCGCCGTCGACGCCGAGACCTTGGACCTGGAGGGAACCGTGGTTCCGGCCTACGCCATCAACAGCATCCTTGGGCGCATTCCCCTGGTCGGCGACATCTTCACCGGCGGCGAGGAGGGCAGCGGCGTGTTCGCCGCCACCTACACCCTGTCCGGCGGTTTCGAGGAGCCCGATGTCTCGGTCAATCCCTTGACCGCGTTCGCCCCCGGCATCTTCCGCAAGATCTTCGATCTGTTCGGCGGCGACGAACAGGCCGAAGACGGCACCGAACCGCAGGAGAAATCGGACGGCGAGCCAAGCACGCAGGAGGGAGTCGAACAAGACCGCTCGCCGACGGGAATCCCACGCTGACGCCGACGTTCCGCGAGGCCGGACCGTCGGGTTTCGTCACACGGCGCGAACCAGCGCGTGACGCTTCTTGCCGGCGGAAAGCTTGATGACGCCGTCACCGGTGAGGTCGGCGTCGGTGACCGATCGGGTCTCGTTGTCGATGGGGGCGTCGTTGAGGCGCCCGCCACCGCCTTTGATCAGCCGGCGCGCTTCGCCGCCGCTGGCGGCGAGGCCGGCCCGCCGCAGCAGCTCGAATGCGGGGATGCCGCCGGCCAGTTCCGCCCGCGCCACCTCGACCGTGGGCAGGCCTTCGCCGAGGCCGCCATCCTCGAAGGTGCGCCGTGCCGTCTCGGCCGCCTCCAGCGCCGCAGCGGCGCCATGGCACATCTCGGTCGCCTCGTCGGCCAGCACCTTCTTGGCCTCGTTGACTTCGACTCCTTCCAGGGCCTCCAGCCGGGCGATCTCGTCCAGGGGAAGGTCGGTGAACAGACGCAGGAAGCGGCCCACGTCGGCGTCCTCGGTGTTGCGCCAGTACTGCCAGTAGTCATAGGGCGACAGCATATCGGCGTTGAGCCACACGGCGCCGCTCGCCGTCTTCCCCATTTTTGCCCCCGACGCGGCCGTGAGCAGCGGCGTGGTCAGGCCGAACAGGGCGCGCCCGTCGACCCGCCGTCCCAGTTCGACGCCGCCGACGATGTTGCCCCACTGATCCGATCCGCCCATCTGCAGCGCGCAATCGTGGCGCCGGGCCAGCTCCAGGAAGTCGTAGGCCTGGAGGATCATGTAGTTGAACTCCAGGAAGGTCAGCGGCTGCTCCCGCTCCAGGCGCAGCTTCACCGACTCGAAGGTGAGCATGCGGTTGATGGTGAAATGGCGGCCGTACTCGCGCAGGAACGGGATGTACTCCAGCTGGTCGAGCCAGTCGGCGTTGTTGACCATGACCGCGTCGGTGGGACCGTCGCCGAAGGTCAGGTAGCGTTCGAACACCGCCCGGATGCCGGCCATGTTGGCGGCGATCTGGTCGTCGGTCAGCAGTTGACGGGATTCGTCCTTGCCCGAGGGGTCGCCCACCTTGGTGGTGCCGCCGCCCATGAGCACGATGGGCCGGTGGCCGGTGCGCTGCAGCCAACGCAGCAGCATGATGGACACCAGGCTGCCCGCATGCAGGCTGGGCGCCGTGCAGTCGAAACCGATGTAGGCGGTCACCACCTGATCCGCCGCCCTCGCGTCCAATGCCTCGGCATCGGTGCATTGGTGGATGAAGCCGCGCTGGTCGATGGTGCGCAGGAAGTCCGAGCGGAACGTGGTCATCGGTCCGGCATCCCTGGTAAGGTCTCGGCGCCAGGAGCAACCGGCGTCGGGCGCGGCCGGCTTAACACAAAGCGCTGCACCGCACAACGGCGCCGCCATGAAGGACGGGCATGACGGAACGGAGGACGCTGACGGCGCTGGGCCTGATGAGCGGCACGTCCATGGACGGCATGGACGCTGCCATCGTGCGCACCGACGGCGAGCGTGTCGGCGACCTGGGGCCCGCCGCCACCAGCGTTTACGACACGGCCTTTCATCTGCGCCTCCAGGGTGAGCTCCTGCGCGCCTATCTGGACAACGAACCGAAGGCGGAGACGGTCCGCGACCTCACCCTGCGCCACGCCGAGGCCGTCCGCCGACTGCTGGACGATCACGGCCTGGCGACGTCCGACGTGGACGTTATCGGCTTTCACGGCCATACGGTGCTGCACCGGCCCGGGAACCAGCTCACCCGCCAGATCGGCGACGGCGCCCTGCTCGCCCGTGCCACCGGCATCCCGGTGGTGTCCGATTTCCGCAGCCGCGACGTGGCCGCGGGTGGCCAGGGCGCGCCCTTCGCGCCGCTTTTTCACGCGGCCCTGGCGACCGACCTGGAGAAGCCGCTGGCGGTCCTCAACATCGGCGGCATCGCCAACGTGACCTGGATCGGCGAGGACGGATCGCTGATCGCCTTCGACACCGGTCCCGGCAACGCCCTGATCGACGACTGGACGCGCCGGACCACCCGGCGCCCCATGGACGAGGGGGGGCGGCTGGCCGCCCGCGGCCAAGTGGACGCCCTGGTCCTCGCCACCCTGCTGCGCCACCCCTACTTCCGGCTGCCACCGCCCAAATCTCTGGACCGCAGCGATTTCCACCGGGACGCGGTGAAGGGGCTCAGCCCGGCGGACGGGGCGGCCACGCTGACCGGGCTGACCGCCGGCGCCGTGGCCAGGGCGGTGGAGTTCCTGCCGACGCCGCCGCGGCGCTGGCTGGTGTGCGGCGGCGGCCGTCACAACGCCAGCCTCATGGCCGCCCTGGACCAGGCCTTGGAGGCGCCGGTGGACTCGGTGGAATCGGTGGGATGGCGCGGCGACGTCTTGGAGGCCCAGGCCTTCGCCTTCCTCGCCGTGCGATCGCTCTACGGCCTGCCCCTCAGCCTGCCATCGACCACGGGCGTGCCTGAGCCGACGACGGGCGGCGTCCTCCACCGTCCGTGAAAGAGGTTAACCCGCATTTCTCACATCCACCACGGCCTGCGTCGCGTCCCGGCGGCCGCCCCGCGAGGAGCGGGCCGAAAAGCGTAGCCTGTGCTACGGTTGAGGTCCGCGACGCCGCGGGCGGCCGCCCGGATGCGACCCGGAGGGCGGCGCCGCGCAGGCCATGGCGGATGTGAGAAATGCGGGTCAGGCCGCCTCGGCCATGGCCTTGTCCAGGTAGTCGTCCACGTGGCCGATCAGGTCGTCCATGCTGCTGCCGTAGAAGTGATCGCAGTCGTCGATCACCCGATAGTCGATGGTGATGTTCTTCTGACTGGCCAGCTTGCGGGCCAGCTTGTTGACCGCCGCCACCGGCACCAGGTCGTCGGCGCCGCCGTGGACGATGAGGCCCGACGCCGGGCACGGCGCCAGGAAGGTGAAGTCGTGTTGGCTGGCCGGTGGTGAGACGGAGATGAAGCCGCTGATCTCCGGTCGCCGCATCATGAGCTGCATGCCGATCCAGGCGCCGAAGGAGTAGCCGCCGATCCAGCAGGCCGAGGCGTTGGGGTTGTAGCTCTGCATCCAGTCCAGGGCCGACGCCGCGTCACTGAGCTCGCCCTGGCCGTTGTCGAACTGGCCCTGGGAACGACCGACGCCGCGGAAGTTGAAACGCAGCACCGAGAACCCCCGGCGCTGGAAGGCCTGGTAAAGGGCGAACACCACCTTGTGGTTCATGGTGCCGCCATGCTGCGGATGGGGGTGCAGCAACAGGGCGACGGGCGCGCTGTCCTGCTTGGCGTGATTGTATCGCCCTTCGAGACGTCCCTCGGTGCCGTTGAAGATGACCTCGGGCATGGCGGGGATCAGTCCACTTCGGTTTCTGCCTGGACGGTGAACTTCTACTTATGCGACAGAAAGCCGAGTTCCATACTCAGGAACTCGAACGGCGCAGAAAATAGGGTTCTTCGGATATTCTTGACCGTGTTGGTCGGGCATCTTATATTCCAATGCGCGAGGGGAACGACGAAACTGTAGCTCACCCGGAGGTGACATGGGTGACGTCGTGCTCCCCGCGACGCGCCATTAACATATCGCAGGACCCATGATTTTCAAGAGGTTTCAAGAAGATATCGATTCGTTTATGGCTCGCGATCCGGCGGCACGATCGCGTTTCGAGGTGGCGCTGTGCTATCCCGGATTCCATGCCATCGTCGTTTACCGAATGGCCCACTGGCTGTGGGGACATGGCTGGCGGCTGTCGGCACGCTTCCTGGCCCACCTGGGAAAACTGATCACCACCGTGGAGATCCATCCGGCCGCCCGCATCGGCCGGCGCTTCGTCATCGACCACGCGACCGGGGTGGTGATCGGCGAGACCTCGATCATCGGCGACGACGTCACGCTCTATCAGGGCGTCACCCTGGGCGGCGTCTCCCCGGCCGTCGATTCCGACAGGCAGGTGGACCGGAAACGCCATCCCACCCTGCACGACGGCGTCATCGTCGGGTCGGGGGCGCAGGTTCTGGGCCCCATCACCGTCGGCGAGGGCGCGCGCATCGGGGCCAACTCGGTGGTCCACAAGGACATCCCTCCGGGGGTCACCGCGGTGGGCATCCCGGCCCACGTGGTCATGCCGCGCGACCGCTCCCGGGCCAAGGAGTTCGTGGCCTACGGCGAGCCGGTGGACGGGGCGCCCGATCCGGTCTTCCAGACCATCGACACCCTGCGCCGCCAGATGACCGGCCTCATGGACCGGATCGAGGAACTCGAGGGGCGGCTGGCGGAGGTCGAGCCGGACGAGCCGTCGGCGGCGGGCGCGACGGCCGAAGGCCACCAAGAGGATCACCAACAGGATAACGAAGAGCCGGCCACGGCGGTGGCCTCGGGCGGAAAGGGCTGACAGCGGACGCATCCGCCCGGTTCGGAAAAAGGAGAAGGAACGTGAAACTCAGCACCAAGGGACGATATGCCGTGATGGCGATGGTGGACCTGGCCCACCACAGCAGCGGCAAGCCGGTGGCTCTCGCCGACGTGGCGGAGCGCCAGGAGATCTCGCTCTCCTACCTGGAGCAGCTTTTCGGCAAGCTGCGCCGAGGCGGTCTGGTCAAGAGCGTGCGCGGGCCGGGCGGCGGTTACCTGCTCTCGCGCAGCGCCGCCGACCTCAGGATCTCCGACATCATTCTGGCCGTCGACGAACCCATCAACACCACACGGTGCGCCCCCGGCTCGCCGACCGGTTGCCACTCCCTGAAGGGCCGATGTCTCACCCACGACCTGTGGGCGGAACTGGGTAACCAGATCTACCTGTACCTGAGTTCGGTGACCATCGCCGACGTCTGCGAGAAGCGGGTTCTCGGCACCAGCGGGCTCTATCTGCGCGGCCCCGAGGCCGCCGGCCACCGCATGGAACCGACGGTCGCCGCCGAGTAGGGCGGTCGCGCACGCAGACCACAAACACACCCGCGACCCGGATACCGGTTATGGAACGCTCGGCCTACCTGGATCACAACGCGACGACCGCCGTCGTGCCGGCCGCCGCCGAAGCCGCCGCCGCGGCTCTGGCGCTGATCGGCAACGCCTCGTCGGCCCATGGCGCCGGGCGCGCCACGCGAAAGGCGGTCGAGGAGGCGCGGGAGAAGGTCGCCGCCCTGGTCGGGGCCGCCCCGGCCCAGGTCGTGTTCACCAGCAGCGGCAGCGAAGCCAACAACATGGCGTTGCGCGGGTGCGGCCGGCCGGCGGTTGCCGTATCCGCGGTGGAACACCCCTCGGTGCTCAAGGTGGCGCGGGATGCGGCCCTCGTCCCGGTGGACGCCAACGGTGTGATCGACACCGGCGCGCTCGACCGGATCATGGCCTCCCAATCGACCCCGGCCGTGGTGTCGGTCATGCTCGCCAACAACGAGACGGGGGTCATCCAGCCGGTCGCCGAGGTGGCAGACATCGCCCGGCGCCACGGTGCCCTGATCCACTGCGACGCCGTCCAGGCGGCGGGCAGGATCCCGGTCGACGTCGATGCCCTGGGCGTCCACATGCTGTCCCTGTCGGCCCACAAAATGGGCGGACCGCCGGGTGTCGGCGCCCTGGTCGCGGCGGACGACGTGACGCTGGCCCCGGCCATCCTCGGCGGTGGCCAGGAGAAGGGCCTGCGGGCCGGGACCGAGAACATCCCCGGGATCGCCGGCTTCGGGGCCGCAGCGGACGCCGCGGGAGAGATGCTGGCCACGTTCGCACGGCTCGCCGGTCTGCGGGACCGTTTGGAAGAGCGGGTGCGGACCATTGCCCGCGGGACCACCGTGTTCGGGGCGGGCGCGGAGCGCCTGCCCAACACCAGTTGCTTCACCCTGCCGGGCGTCAGCGGCCAGACCCAGGTGATGGCCCTCGACCTGGCCGGTGTCGCCGTGAGCGCGGGCTCCGCTTGCGGGTCGGGCAATGTGGCGGCGAGCCACGTTCTGGCCGCCATGGGCGTCGCGGCGGAGGTGGCCTCGACCGCCATCCGCGTGAGCCTCGGCTGGCCCAGCACGGACGATGACGTGGAGACCTTCGTCGCGGCATGGGGTGCCCTCGCCGAACGGGCGGGCGCCGACGCCGCGGCGGCGTGAGGGAACAACGCACGAGAGGCGAATAAGAAGGTGTAACCATGGACGACATGCCCGAAACAGCAGCTCTGACGACGCGGGCCGACGCGGGCCCGGCGGGTGCCCCCCGCAATCGCAAGGCGCCGGTCTACCTCGACTACCAGGCGACGACGCCCACCGATCCGCGGGTGGTCGAGGCCATGCTCCCGTACTTCACCGAGAAGTTCGGCAATCCCCACTCGCGCAACCACGCCTACGGCTGGGAATCGGAGGAAGCCGTGGAGACGGCGCGGTCCCAGGTGGCGGACATCATCGGCGCCGACCCCCGCGAGGTCATCTTCACCTCCGGCGCCACCGAGTCCAACAACCTGGCCCTGAAGGGCGTGGCCCGGTTCTACAAGGACCGCAAGAACCACGTCGTGACCTGCGTGACCGAGCACAAGTGCGTGCTGGATAGCTGCCGGCACCTGGAGCAGGAGGGGTTCGACGTCACCTACCTGCCGGTGCGCCAGGATGGGCTGATCGACCTCGACCAGTTGCGCGAAGCCATCACCGACAAGACGGTCATCGTCTCCATCATGGCGGTCAACAACGAGATCGGGGTCATCCAGCCGATCAAGGAGATCGGCGCCATCTGCCGCGAGCGCAAGGTGTTCTTCCACACCGATGCGGCCCAAGCCGTGGGCAAGATCCCGCTCGACGTGGACGAGATGAACATCGATCTGCTGAGCATCTCGGGCCACAAGATCTACGGTCCCAAGGGCATCGGGGCGCTGTACGTCCGGCGCCGGCCGCGGGTGCGCCTGGCGGCGCTGATCACCGGCGGCGGACAGGAGCGCGGCATGCGCTCCGGCACCCTGCCGACACCGCTGTGCGTCGGTCTGGGCGCGGCGTGCGCCATCGCCAAGGCCGAGATGGGGGCCGAGGCGGAACGCCTGCGCATGCTCCGCGACCGCTTCTACGAGGGCATCGTCGAACGCCTGCCCGAGGTCTACGTCAACGGCGACCTGGAGCAGCGCATCCCCGGCAATCTCAACATCAGCTTCGCCTACGTGGAGGGCGAGGGCCTGATGATGGGCATCAAGGAGCTGGCCGTGTCCTCGGGGTCGGCCTGCACGTCGGCGTCCCTGGAGCCGTCCTACGTGCTGCGCGCCCTCGGAGTGGACGAGGAGCTGGCCCACACCAGTCTGCGCATCGGCCTCGGCCGGTTCACCACCGAGGACGAGGTCGACTACGCGGTCGAGAAGATCGCCGGCGAGGTGGAACGCCTGCGCCAGATGAGTCCGCTCTGGGAGATGGCCCAGGAAGGCATCGACCTGAAGTCCATCGAATGGGCCGAGCACTGATCGCCCGAGGAACTCGAACGCCAGTCAAAGACGGAGAACAACCATGGCATACAGCGACAAGGTCATTGACCATTACGAGCACCCGCGCAACGTCGGCTCGCTCGACAAGAACGACGACAGCGTCGGGACCGGGCTGGTCGGCGCGCCGGCCTGCGGCGACGTGATGAAGCTGCAGATCAAGGTGGACGCCGAGGGCATCATCGAGGACGCCAAGTTCAAGACCTTCGGCTGCGGCTCGGCCATCGCCTCGTCGTCCCTGGTCACCGAGTGGGTCAAGGGCAAGTCCGTCGACGAGGCCTCGACCATCAAGAACACCGAGATCGCCGAGCACCTGGCCCTGCCGCCGGTCAAGATTCATTGCTCGGTTCTGGCCGAGGATGCTATCAAGGCCGCGGTCGCCGACTACAAGGCCAAGCGCGACGACGACGACAAGATCGAGGCGGCCGAGTAGGCCGCCTCCACCCGCACCGGTGGGGAGAAGAAGTCCATGAACGAACGTCCTCAGCCGATGACGTTGACGGAGACCGCGGCGGAGCGGGTCAAGGCCCTGCTGGCCGGCCGCGGCAAGCCCAGCGCCGGGGTGCGCATCGGCATCCGCACCAAGGGCTGTTCCGGGATGTCGTATACCCTCGAGTTCGCCGACGAGAAGAACCCGTTCGACGAAATCGTCGAGGACAAGGGCGTGACCATCCTCATCGATCCCAAGGCCACCATGTTCATCATCGGCACCGAGATGGACTACGTGGAGAGCAAGCTGGAGTCAGGGTTCGTGTTCCGCAACCCCAACGAAAAGGGCCGGTGCGGGTGCGGCGAGTCCTTCCACGTGTGACGTCCGCCGGGCGCCCCGCGCGGGCGGCGCACCGGCCATGAAGGCGGCGGCCGCTCCCGGTGGGGGCGGCCGGGCTTTTACAGACCACTAGGTCAACAAAGATGGAGAAAGGCAATCAGGTGGCGCAGATCCGGCGCGCGACAGCCCCACCGGGCGAGGCGCGGCCCGCCGCCTGCTGGTCGTGCCAGGGACCGGTTGCCGGAACCGAGCCGTTCTGCCCCACCTGCACCGCCGTGCAACCGCCGGCGCCGGTCGACCACTTCATCCGCCTCGGCCTGGCGGTCGAGTTCGACGTGGACGAAACGGTGCTCGACCGCCGGTACTTCGACCTGCAACGGCAGCTCCACCCGGACCGCTTCGCCACCCGGACTCCCCGCGAACGGACCCTGTCCCAGCAGCAGGCGGTCGCCCTCAACGACGCCTACGAGACCCTGAAGGACCCCCTGCGCCGGGCCGACTATCTGGTCCATCTCAAGGGCTCGGGCGTCCTGCCCGAAGGCTGCCACCTGGTCAACGACACCGCCCTGCTCACCGAAAGCATGGAGCTGCGCGAGGCGTTGGCCGATGCCGATACCGTGGAGCAGGTGGACGGCCTCGAGCGGCGGGCGCGACAGGACATCGCCGACTGCATCGAGCAGATTTCCGTGCTCTTCGGCGACGGTGACCTGGAGGGCGCCTGTCGATTGACGACACGGCTCAAGTACCTGCGCAAGCTGGCCGAGGAGACCCGCGTGCGCCGGGCTCAGATCGGCCCGGGGGTGTGACCGTGGCCGAGCCCATGCTGCAAATCCACGAGCCCGGCGAGACCCCGATTCCCCACGCGGGAACCGAGACGGCGGCGGTGGGCATCGACCTGGGCACCACCAATTCGGTGGTCGCCATCCGCGGCGACGGCCACACCGAGGTCCTGCGCGACGGCGACGGACGGTCCCTGGTGCCTTCGGTGGTGGCGTACGCGGCCGACGGCTCGGCGGTGGTCGGCGAGCTGGCCCGGCGCCTGCTGCTCGACCGCCCGGACGCGGTGGTCACCTCGGTCAAGCGTCTGATGGGGCGGGGGGTCGAGGACGTCAAGAGCCTGGCCGGGACGCTGCCCTTCGAGGTGGAGCCGGCGGCCGACGGCGGCATGGTCCGCCTCAAGGTCGCCGGCCATAGCCTGACCCCGGTCGAGATCTCCGCCGAGATCCTGAAGGCGCTGAAGGAGCGGGCGGAGGATCATCTCGGCCGGACGGTGGACCGGGCCGTGGTCACGGTGCCCGCCTATTTTGACGATGCCGCCCGCACCGCCACCAAGGACGCGGCGCGCCTGGCCGGCCTCGACGTGCTGCGGCTGGTCAACGAGCCGACGGCGGCGGCGCTGGCCTACGGCCTCGACGAGGGGGCGGAAGGGCTGTACGTGGTCTACGACCTGGGCGGCGGCACCTTCGACATCTCGCTGCTGCGCATGGAGAAGGGCGTCTTCCAGGTGCTGGCCACCGGCGGCGATTCGGCCCTCGGCGGCGACGACTTCGACCACGCCGTGGCCGAGCACTTCCTGGCCGAGCGCGCGGCCAGCCTCGGCGAGTCGTCCCTCAGCAGCGCCGAAGTCAAGATGGCCTTGATGTCGGCCCGGCTGGCCAAGGAGTGCCTGACCAAACAGGACGCGGGCGAGTGGAGCCTGGACGCCGACGGGACCCAGACCATGCACCGCCTCGATCGGGCCACCCTGGAGGCCCTCATCGCCCCGCTGGTCGAGCGCACCGTCAAGCTGTGCGACGGGGTGCTCGAGGATGCCGGCGTGACCGCCGCCGACGTCAAGGGCGTGGTCCTGGTCGGGGGCTCGACCCGCGTGCCGCTGGTGCGCCGGCGGGTCGCCGAGGTGTTCGGCCAGGAGCCCCTGTCCGGCATCAATCCCGACGAAGTGGTGGCCGACGGCGCCGCCCTGCAGGCGGAGGCCCTGACCCGCGGATCCGACACCCTGCTGCTGGACGTCACGCCGCTCAGCCTGGGCATCGAGACCATGGGTGGTCTGGTCGAGAAGATCATCCCCCGCAACACCCCTGTGCCGGTGGCCAAGGCACAGGAGTTCACCACCTTCCAGGACGGCCAGACGGCCATGTCCATCCACGTCCTCCAAGGGGAGCGGGAACTGGCCGACCAGTGCCGGTCCCTGGCCCATTTCGAGTTGCACGGCATCCCGGCCATGACCGCCGGCGCGGCCCGCATCCGGGTCGCTTTCGCGGTCGACGCCGACGGCCTGCTCACCGTGTCGGCCCACGAGGACACCACCGGCATCGAGCAGCACGTGGCCGTCAAGCCCTCCTACGGTCTGACGGAAGACGAAATGTCGACCATGCTGTACGACAGCATGAAGCACGCCGCCGAGGACATGGCACGGCGTCTGATCACCGAATCCCGGGTCGAAGCCGAACGCGCCCTCGGCGCGGTGGCGGCCGCGGTGGCGGCCGATGGAGACCTGTTGGAAGCCGACGAGCGGGCGCGCATCGGTGATGCGATGACGGCGGTGCGCTCGGCGGCGGCCGGCGACGACCGCGACGCCATCGATGCCGCGGTCATGTCCCTCGAAGAGATCACCCGGCCGTTCGCCGAGCGGCGGATGGACCGGGGCGTCCGTCGGGCCTTGGCCGGCCACCGGGTGGAAGAGTTCGACGGCGGGCCGGACCAAGATGCAGACCGAGGCCAGGAGTGACGGTGACCATGCCTAAGATGACCTTCATCGACGCCAACGGCACCCGCCATGACGTCGAGGCGCCCGAGGGCCTGTCGGTGCTGGAGATCGCGCACCGCAACGGGATCAACCTGGAAGGCGCCTGCGAGGGATCCCTGGCCTGCTCCACCTGCCACGTGATCGTCGATGCGGACTGGTTCGACCGGCTGGACGAAAGCACCGAGGAGGAGGAGGACATGCTGGACCTGGCTTTCGGGCTCACCCATACCTCGCGGCTCGGTTGCCAGATCAAGATGACCCCCGACCTGGACGGGCTGGTGGTCACCCTGCCCGCCGCCACCCGCAACATGATGGTCGAGTAGGCCCTCGGGCCGTCGACCAGGGAGAACGTCCATGGGCCTGCGTTGGACCGACGTGCACGACATCGCCATCGAGCTGGAGGACGCCCACCCGGACGTGGACGTGGTCAACCTCCGCTTCACCGACCTCTGGAAGTGGGTGCAGGACCTCCCCGATTTCGACGACGACCCCAACAAGTCCAACGAGAAGATCCTCGAGGCCATCCAGATGGCGTGGATCGAGGAGCGCGGGTGAGGGTTGCCGGACTCAGCAGCCTGATGGCCCGGCTGGTCGAGTCCTGCGCCGACGACTGGGCCGCCTACACCCGCCACGCTTTCGTCCGCGGCCTCGCCGACGGCAGCCTCCCCGAGCCCTGCTTCCGCCGCTATCTGGCCCAGGACTACCTGTTCCTGATCCATTTCGCCCGCGCCTACGGCCTGGCCGCCTACAAGGCCGACACCATCGCCGACATCCGCCAGGCGGCGCGGGCCCTGAGCGCCATCATCGACGCGGAAATGGGCCTGCATGTCACCTACTGCGCCGGCTGGGGCCTGAGCGAGGACGCCATGGCGGCCGAGCCGGAGGCGGACGCCACCCTCGCCTATACCCGGTACGTCTTGGAGACGGGATCGTCCGGCGATCTATTGGATCTGCATGTGGCCCTGGCCCCGTGCATCGTCGGCTATGCCGAGATCGGCGCCGACCTGGCCGCCGATCCCGGGACCCGGCGGGACGGCAATCCCTACGCCGACTGGATCGACATGTACGCGTCCGACGACTACCAGGAGGTGGCGCGGGCGGAGGTCGGGCACCTGGACCAATTGATGGACCGGCGCGGCGGCCTCGGCCGTTTTGCCGGCCTCGCCGCCACCTTCCGTCGGGCGACGCGTCTGGAGACGGCTTTCTGGGACATGGGTCTGGCGGCGGCGCCGTGATGGCGCCGGCCGACCGCCGTTCGCTATAGTGGCGCCATGAACGCCCTGGGCATCGACAAGTCGCCGCAGGACACCCGCGTGGTGGTCGCCATGTCGGGCGGAGTGGATTCGTCGACCACGGCGGCGCTGCTGGTGGACCAGGGATTCGACGTGATCGGAATCACCCTGCGGCTCACCGACGACGCCGGCGGCCGGCCCGGCGCCTGCTGTGCCGGCCGCGACGTCGAGGACGCCCGGCGCGTCGCCGACCGTCTGGGCATGCCTCACTACGTGCTCGACATGCGGGCCCGCTTCCGCGAGGCGGTGATCGACGACTTCGCCGACGCCTACCTGGCCGGCGAAACCCCGATCCCCTGCATCCGCTGCAATGAGACCGTCAAGTTCACCGACCTCCTGGGCGTCGCCCGCGACCTGGGCGCCGACGCCCTGGCCACCGGCCATTACGCCCGCTGGCGCCGGGGCGACGACGGCCCGGAACTGCATCGCGGGGCCGACGCCGCCCGCGACCAGAGCTATTTCCTGTTCGCCACCACCCGGCCGCAGCTGGCCAACCTGAGGTTCCCTATCGGAGAACTCGACAAGGAAACCACCCGGGCCCTGGCCCGGCGCCACGACCTGCCGGTGGCGGCCAAGCCCGACAGCCAGGACATCTGCTTCGTCCGCGACGGCACCTATGGGGACCTGGTCGAGGCCCTGCGCCCGGGCGCCTCCGAGCCCGGGGAGATCGTTCACGTGGACGGCCGGGTCCTGGGACGGCACGACGGCATCGCGCGGTTCACGGTGGGCCAGCGGCGCGGCCTCGGCGTCAGCGCCAGGGCCCCCCTCTACGTGGTGCGCCTGGAGCCGGAGCATGGTCGCGTGGTCGTCGGCCCCTACGCCGCCCTCCTGTGCGGCCGCTTCACGCTGGGCGCCGTGAACTGGCTGGACGGCGACGCCCTGCCCGACGACGGGGTGGGCGTCCACGTCAAGGTGCGCTCGACCATGGCCCCCGTGCCGGCCACCGTGCGGCGGCACGGCGACGACGGGGCGCTGGTCACGCTCGACCAACCGTGCGCCGGCGTCGCGCCCGGCCAGGCCTGTGTCTTCTACCGGGACCAGCGGGTCCTCGGCGGTGGATGGATCGCCCGCGGCGGCACCGACGGCCCGCCATAGAGGACCCCTATCCATGCCCCCGCCTTGGTGGCCCTGCGCGACGGGTGTATGATTCCGGGCGCGCGCACGGACAACCGAAAGGGGGGGACATGTCGGACACAGCGCCGAAGGAGACTCTGCGCGAGGCGGTCGGGGTCTTCGACAACGCCGAAGCCCTGGAAAGTGCCGTCGACGAGCTGCTGAGCTCCGGGTTCAACCGGGCCGAAATCAGCCTCCTGGCCAGCGAGAAGGCGGTCGAGGAGAAGCTCGGCCACAAGTACAGCCGGGTCCAGGAGCTCGAGGACGATACGCGGGTCCCGCGTACCGCGTTCCTCTCCACCGCGTCGCTGGGCGACGCCGAGGGGGGCCTCATCGGCGGCCTCCTGTACGTGGGAGCCGTCGCCGCAGCGGGCGTCATCGTCGCCAGCGGCGGCACCCTGGCAACAGCCATCATCGGGGCCGTCGCCGCGGGCAGCATGGGCGCCGGCATCGGCGAGGTCCTGGTCGCCTTGATCCAGCATCAGCACGCCAAGCACCTGCACGAGCAGTTGGACAAGGGCGGGCTTCTGCTGTGGGTGTGGACCCGCGACGAGGACCATGAGCAGCGGGCGACCGAGATCCTGTCGCGCCATTCGGCCCACGACGTCCACGTCCACGACGTTCCGGTCGGCCGCACCACCTGATCGCGGCCGACGCCGATCCCTCAGTCGGCCACCGGCAGGGTCACGGTGAAACGGGCGCCCCCGTCCACGTTGGCGGCCTCGATGCCGCCCCCCATGTCCCTCATGATGCCGTAGGAGATGGACAGCCCGAGCCCGGTTCCCTTGCCGACGTCCTTGGTCGTGAAAAAGGGCTCGAAGATGCGGTCCAGGATATCCTCGCGAATGCCGCCGCCCGAGTCCTCGACCACCAGCCCGACGTGGTCGCCCTGCCCGTTGTCCCGAAGGCCAACGGTGATGCGCATGGGATGGGCGTTCCGCCTCCGCCCGTGGTTGCCGTACTCGATGGCGTCGCGGGCATTGCCGAGCAGATTGAGAAGAACCTGTTCGAGTTGGACCGGCCATCCCGAGACCCAGCGGCAGGTCTCGGGCAGGTCCACCACCAGCTCGATGTTGCGCGCCTCGAACTGGGCGCTGACCAGACCGAGGGCGCTCTCCACCGCCTCACGCGGATCGAACGCCTCGACGGACTCCGGCGACCGCCGGCCCAACACCCGCATGTGGTCGATGATGGCCGCCGCCCGCTCGGTCTGACCCGATATCAGCGCCAATTTGTTGGTCAGTGTCTTGGGGGGCAGGTCCTTGTCGTCCATCAGGTCCAGCATGCTGTCGGCCGACATGCGGATGATGTTGAGCGGCTGGTTGAGTTCGTGGGCGATGCCCGTCGCCATCTCGCCGAGGGTCGCCATCTTCGACGCCTGGATGAGCTGGGCCTGGGTCTGCCGCATCTCGGTGACGTCCATGGCCGCCACCACGACGGCGTCTTCGCCCTGGAACTTCAGCGCGTGCATGGACACCAGGGCCCAACGCCACGACCCGTCCGCACAGTGGCAACGGACCGCCTCGTTGCGCACCGGCGGACCGCTTTCCAGGCCGCTGATCAGGGCCTGGTGCTGGGCCGGGTCGTCGAAGAAGTCGGCAACGGACCGCCCGACCAGCTCGATCACGGGCCGACCCAGCAGCTCGCCCGCCCGTCCGTTGCAATAGAGGATGCCGGCATCGGCGGTCCGACTGATGACGATGGCGACCGGCGAGGTCTCGGCGATGATGCGGAAGCGCTCCTCGCCCTGGCGCAGCGCTTCCTCGACGCGCTTGCGGTCGGTGATGTCGGTATCGACCCCACCCAGTCCGATGGGTGTTCCGTCGGGCCCCGGGACCGGGAACTTGGTCACCATCAGCGTGAGGACCGTGCCCTCGCGGTGATCCGTGATCTCCCGGGTGATCGTCGCGCCCCGTTCCAGGACCTCCCGGTCCTGGGCCTCGGAGCCCGCCGCGATTTCCTCGCCGATGATCTCCCGGAGGGTGCGGCCAACCGCGGCATCGGCATCGAGCTCGTAAAGGATCTCGAACCGTCGGTTGACGAACAGATAGCGGCCCTCCCGGTCCTTCAGGTAGATGGCGGCCGGCGAGTTGTCGGCGATGGCCTCGAGACGTTCCTGGCTTTCGCGCAAGGCCCGTTCGGCCTCCATTCGGCGGCTGATGTCACGGGCCAGGACGATGATCGCCGTTCCGCTTCCCCACGCCACCGGACCGGCCGTGACCTCGACGTCGGAAACGCGCCCGTCCAGGCCGACGAACTTCATCACCGCCGCCCGTACCGGCCGCCCCTGCTCGACGATGCGGCGGGCGCCTTCGCTGACGGCGCCGCTGAAGTCCGGATGGACCCGGTCGAGCACCGACTGGCCCAGAAGCGCATCCGCGCCGTCGGCGCCCAGCATCCTCGCGGCGCTCGGATTCACCAGGGCGAACCGCCCCTCGTGGTCGATGTAGATGGGATCGGGCGCCAGCTCGACCAGCTGACGGTAGCGCCGCTCGCTGTCCCTCAAAGCCTGCTCGGCGCGCCGCCGTTGGGTGACGTCGATCGCCTGCCCGATGGAGTAGAGCGGGCGGCCATCGGCGTCACGGACCAGGGACACGGTGACGGACCCCCAGACCACCTCGCCGTCGCCGCGCAGATACCGCTTCTCGGTGGCAAAGGAATCGCCCTCCATGCCGCCCGCCCAAAGCCGGCGGTTGAGAGCATCGTTGTCCTCGCGGTCATCGGGATGGGTGATGTCGGCCACCGTCTTGGTCACCAGCTCGCTTTCGGGGAGACCGATCATCTGGCAGTAGGCGCGGTTGACCATGAAGAACCGCCCGTCGGGCCGCACCAGCGACATGCCTACGTTGGCGTTTTCGAAGGCGCCCCGAAACCGCTCCTCGCTGCTGATCAGGGCCTGCTCGGCCGTCGTCCGGTGCGCCAAGTCGCGCCGGCGTACGAACGCCGCGATCACCCCGGCGGCGCCGCCGAGCAGAACTGAAATCACATGACTGTCGAGCGAGTGCGCTTCACCGCTGACCAGATCCTGGACCACCGAAATCGCCGCCAGCAGGATGGCCCCGACGGCGAACCCCAAGGCCTCGGCAAGCCCCGCCTTCCGGAAACGGGAACGCCACCGGTTCGCGGCCGATCGGACGGTCATCGGCAAGTCGTGCCGAGGCCACTGTGCATGGCGCCCGGATCCCCTGCTTCCTTTCGGTCATCATACCATGCCGTCCGTGAACGAACGAAGTGCGGCGGCATGTTCCCTGTCGCATCGCGGGTGGCGATCCAGGTATGGTGTGGCACCGCCTCGCCGGCGGCCCGTCGACGAAAAGAGGGGGAATCGACATGGCCGCGCCGACCGTCGCCATCGCCTGCCAGGGTGGGGGAACCCACGGGGCCTTCGCCTATGGCGTCTTGCGCCGCATCCTCGAGTTCCAACAGAGCCACGACGACGCCTTCCGGATCACCGGGTTGAGCGGGACGTCCGCAGGGGCGTTATGCGCCTTCGCTGCCTGGTACGGCCTGGTCCGCAAAGGAGACCGGGACGGCAACCCGGACGAAGCCATCGCCACTCTGGACCGGCTGTGGGAGACCTTCTCGGCCAAGAAGCAAGGAGAATGGCTGTTCAACCTGATGGTCCAGCAGCTCTTCTTCGCCAAGGAACGGGGCATGCCGTTCCCCGAGATGAGCCCCTACTCGCCGCCCCACGGGTTCATGATGAATGCACTGGACGCCTATTCCTTCGCCCACAAGACGATCTGGGGCGACCGCGACGCCATGGACTTCCGCAAGGAGTTCCACGATTTCCAGGCCCTGCTGGAGTCGGTGGCGCCGGAGCTTGCCGACATCGACCAGCCGCAAGCCGTACCCCGGCTGCTGATCGGTGCCATCGATATCCTGGAGGGAACTTTCTTCGCCTTCGATTCCAAGGCCGACTCCTGGTCCGACTGCGACATCGGCTATGCCGCGGTGCGGGCCTCCGGGACCCTGCCGACCATCCGCAAGGCGGAGACCGTCGGTGATCTGCGCACCGCCTCGGGGCGCCTGCGCCGCTTCTGGGACGGGCTCTACTCCCAGAATCCGCCGGTCCGGAACTTCGTCACCGCGGTCGACCGGGACGAGGTCCCGGACGAGATCTGGGTGATCCGCATCAATCCCCAGCGGCGCGACGACCCGCCGGTCACCCTCGAGGACATCTTCGACCGCCGCAACGAACTGGCCGGCAACCTGTCCCTCAATCAGGAGCTGTCGTTCATCCAGACGGTCAACAAGTGGGTCTGCGACTACGGAGACCCAGGGGGCGGCCGCTGCTTCGCCGATCACCACAAGGAGATCAAGCTCTATGTCATCACCATGAGCGAAGACCGGAGCCGGCCCCTGAAGGTCCCGTCGAAGTTCGACCGCAGCCCGACCTTCATCGACACCCTGCGCGGGGAGGGCGAAGACCGAGCCCAGCAGTTCCTGGACCTGCGGCGGGACCGCCCCGACGATCTGCCGCAGTGGCCCCTCGACGCCCTGCCCTGAGGGCTAGTGGTCTGGATGAGACATATGGTGCCCATACGATCGCCTGTCCCGCGTCCTCGGCAGGAGGGGGCGCGCAGGCGATGGCTGACCATCGTCCAGCGT
>JANQFP010000147.1 GCA_028277795.1 Rhodospirillales bacterium | reverse complement strand
CCCGCGGCGTCGCGGGCCTCAACCGTAGCGCAGGCTACGCTTTTCGGCCCGCCCCTGGCGGAGCGGCAGCCGGGACGCGACGCAGACCGTGGCGGATGTGAGAAATGCGGGCTAGAGCCCCCCACCGACGCGGAGGATGGCGCCGGTGGCATAGGACGCCTTGTCCGAGGCCAGCCACAGGATGGCCTCGGCGATGTCGGCCGGCGACGCCACCCGGCCCAGAGGCGCGGTGCCGGCGACCATCGCCGGCCGGTCCGGGTTCCCGGATTGGGCATGGATGTCGGTGTCGGTGGTGCCCGCCTGCACGGCGTTGACCCGGATGCCGACGCCGCCGACCTCCTTGGCCAGCCCGATGGTGAACGTCTCGATGGCGCCTTTGGACGCGGCGTAGTGCACGTATTCGCCCGGACTTCCCAAGGTGGCGGCAATGGAGGACAGGTTGACGATGACCCCGCCCTTGCCGCCCCCCGCCGTCGACATGCGGCGGATGGCCTGCCGGGCGCAATAGACGGAGCCGAACACGTTGACCTCGAAGGTGCGCCGCAGGGTCTCCGAATCCAGGTCTTCGACCGCGGTGGACCGACCGACGATCCCGGCGTTGTTGACCAGGAGGTCCACCGGCCCCAACAGGTCGTCGCAGGCGGCGAACAGCCGCTCGACCTCGCCTTCGCTTCCAACGTCGGCCTGGACCGCCACGCCCCGGACGCCCTCGGCGCGGCAGTCCGCGGCTACCCGGTCGGCGCTCCGCCCGTCCGCCACGTAATTGACACAGACGTCGTATCCGGCGCGCGCCGCCAGCACGGCGGTCGCCGCGCCGATGCCGCGGCCCGCTCCCGTGATCAACGCGATCCTGTTGGCCATGACGCCCTCCCTTGATGGCGGGGGCGGGTTCCCTGGCGGTCGGGGTTCACGCCTTGATGTGGTTGTAGACGTCCACGTAGTGGGCGGCCGGGTAGTTCCAGGAGTAATCGTAGGCCATGCCGTTGGTCATCAGGCGGCGGAACTCCTTGGGATAGGCGTACCACAAGCCGATGGCCCGGTGCAGGGCCGACTCCACGGCCGGGAAATCGGCATGGTCGAAGACGTAGCCGTTGCGGTACTCGACCGACTTGTCCGAGTTGTCGCGGTCGAACACCGTATCCACCAGGCCGCCGACCGCCCGCACCACCGGAATAGCCCCGTAACGGAGCGCGATCATCTGGGCCAGGCCGCAGGGCTCGAACAGGCTCGGCACCACGACCATGTCGGCGCCGGCGTAGATGAGGTGGGCGAGCTGCTCGTTGAAGCCGATCTCGATGTGGCAGTCGGAATTGTCGTTGAGGTGGTGCTTGAGGTGCCAGAACTGGTCGTTGAGCCCCTTCTCCGGGCTCGAGCCGAGGAGGATGAACTGCGCCCCCTGTCCGAGGGCGTGGAACAGCGCGTGGCGGATCAGGTGGACGCCCTTCTGGGCGTCGAGCCGGCCCACGTAGGCGACGATGGGCTTGTAGTCCTTGTTGAGCCACAGGCGGTCGCGCAGGGCCTCCTTGTTGCGGTATTTGCCGTCCAGGTGCCAGACGTTGTAGTGGGCCGCCAGGAAGCGGTCGGTCTCCGGGTTCCACACATCGTAGTCGACGCCGTTGAGGATGCCGCCGAACTTGTGGTCGTGCACCCCCAGGGCGTGGCCGAGGCCGTGTCCCTGGTCCGTGTGCCGGGCCTCGAAGGCGTGCTGGGGCGACACCGTGGTGACGAAGCTGGAGTAGACGATGCCGCCCTTCATCAGGTTGATGGCGTGCGGGTTATGGTCGTCGCCGAGGCGGTCCCGGCTGAAGTAGTAATCGGGACGGTCGAGGCCGGTCGCCCGCAGCACGGGCTCGCCGTGAATCCCCTGATGCTTGAAGTTGTGGATGGTGTAGCAGACCCTGAGATGCCCCATCCCCATGTGGGAGTAGATCTCGTAGAGCAGCACCGGCACCAGCCCCGTCTGCCAGTCGTGGCAGTGGATGATGTCGGGGCGCTTGCCCGACTTGAGCAGGAACTCCATGGCCGCCCGCGAGAAGAAGGCGAACCGCATGACGTCGTCGTGGTGGCCGTAGAAGACGCCGCGGTTGAAGAAGGCGTCGTTGGAGTGGGGCTCGATGAAGAAGCACTTGCGGCCGTGCACGAAGCCGAACCAGATGGAGCACGGGATCGATCCGTCGCCCCACGGCACCCAGATCTCGTCGCCGGTCTTATGGAGGCCCCAGATCTCGTCGTACCAGAGGCAGTCGTACTTGGGCAGGATGATCTCGACGGAATGGCCGCGGACCTCCAGCTCCCGGCTCAGCCCGAACACCACGTCAGCGAGACCGCCGACCTTGGCCACCGGGGCCAATTCGGATGAAATCTGGACGATGTACATGGGGAGCCTATGGGCCGGAGGGTTCTTATTGTACCGGGTTGTGGCGTCGCGGCGCGCAGTATGCTGATGCCGTGCGCGCAAGTCCAGCGGACGCTTAGAGCACGGTTCGATCAGATCGATCCGATCTGATCGAACGGTCGTGCTCTAATTCATTGATTTCTAGAGCAAGTAAATCCGATCAAACGATTCCATTTGATCGGATATTGCTCTAAGCGTCCGTCTGCCCCTCCGCCAAGCCCTCCGATTCGCCCAACGCCGACAGCAACGGACCCAGGTGGCCGCGGTAGCGGTGCCAGCGGCGGACCGCGCCGTCGTAGAGGGCCCGGCGCACCTGTCCGGCGCTCGCCGTCTGCACCGGGCGCCGGGTGCGGTGGAAGTCGAGGCAGGCGTCCTCCCACGGCAGCCCGCAGAAGTCCAGGAGGCGCCGCGTCTCCCGGTCCTGGTGGGCGACCACGTCCTCGTAGCGGACTTCCAGGATGCGGTTCGGAAGGACGGCCCGCCAATGGGCCATCAGGCGGCGGGTCAGGCGGTGGTAGCGGCCCAGGTCCGTCAGGTCGTAAGCGAAGTCGTGGGCGACCACGAACAGCTTGCGATAGCACGCCAGGCAGGTGTCGACCGGGTCACGCACGCAATAGACGATCCGCGCTTGCGGCAGGGCCAGGGCGATCAGGCCCACGTGGAACACGTTGCCCGGCAGCTTGTCGGTGACGTGGCGGACATCCGGCGCCCGCCGCCGGAGCGCCGCCACATAGGCCTCGCCCAAGGCGAACAGGGCCGCTTCGTCCGGGTCGGCCGTGCCGTCGCCGAGGGCCGGGCCCAGGCGGGCCGCGGCAGCGCCGAACTCGGTAAGCTCGCCGGCCCCGAACACCTGGGAATGGCTGGCCAGGATCTGTTCCACCAGGGTGGTGCCGGAGCGCGGCATGCCGACGATGACGATGGGGGTGTCGTCGGGGCATCCGAGGCCGGCGCAGCGCGCCATGCGGTCCGCCGGGTAGGTGGCCACCAGGCGGTCCACCCGGGCCTCGTCGGCGGCCACGTCGTAGGCGAGGGTGGCGCGTTTCATGCGGTTGCCACGGGCGAATCGGGCGAAGGCCCGGTCCGTGTCCTGCCGGTGTTCGTACGCCTGGCCGAGGGCAAAGCACAGGCGCATGGCCTGATCGTCGGACAGCGCCGGACGGGCCAGCAACGCCTCCATGGCCGCCACGTCGCCATCGTCCAGAACCTCGGGCGCCAGGTCGGCCAGATTGCGGTAGGCGTCGGCCGAGGCGTCGGGCGCCAGCTGGATGGCGCGCCGGTAGGCGGCCTTGGCCTCGTCGATGCGGCCCGTCTCCTGCAGCGCGTTGCCCAGGTTGGCGTAGGCGTCGGCGAACCCGGGGTCGAGGGCGAGGGCCCGCCGGTAGGCGGCCTCGGCGTCGTCGGGCCGCCCCGCCGCCCTGAGCGCGATACCCAGGTTGTTGGCCGCCGGCGCATGGTCGGGGCGCAGGTCGAAGGCCCGTTGGTGGGCGGCCACCGCCTCGTCGAAGCGCTCCAGCCGGCTCAGGGCGGCGCCCAGGTTGTTGTGGGCGTTGGCGTCGGACGGAGCCAGGGCAACCGCCTGCCGATAGGCCTCCGCCGCCTCCGCCGGTCGGTCGAGCGCCAGGAGCGTATTGCCCATGTTGTAGTGGGCCGGCGCGAACCGGGGATCGATGGCGGCGGCCCGCCGGTAGGCGGCCAGCGCCTCGTCGCCGCGGCCGGCGGCGGCCAGCGCGTTGCCCAGGTTGCTGTGGGCTTCGGGGTCGTCCGGGCGGGCGGCGACCCCCCGTTCCAGCAGCGGCACCGCGCCGGCGGCATCGCCGGTCTGCAAGGCCACCATGCCGGCCAGGTAGGTGGCGTCCCCATGATCGGGCGCCATGGCCAGGATGCGCCGGTAGACGGCCCGCGCCTCCACCAGCCGCCCGCCCCGGTGCAGCGCAAGCCCCTGGGCCAGCAGGGCCGCCGCGCGATCCTCCCCTTGCCCGTGATCCATCGCTCAACCGCCCAGGAACAGGCGCCCGACGTCGGGGTTGTCCAGGAGCTCCCGGCCGCGGCCGGCCAGGGCCACCTGGCCCGACACCAGGACGTAGCCGATGTCGGCGAACTCCAGACCCTTCTTGGCATTCTGCTCAACCATGACGATGGTCTTGCCCTCCCCCGACTGAAGATCGTCGAGGATGTCGAATACCATGTCGATGAAGCGCGGCTCCAGACCGATGGACGGCTCGTCCACCAGCAGGATGTCGGGCTCCATGATCAGGGCGCGGGAGATCTCCAGGAGCCGCCGTTCGCCCCCCGACAGGACGCCGGCCCGCTGGCGGCGCCGCTCCTTGAGGCGGGGGTACTTGCCCAGCACCCGCTCGGCGGCGGCTTCGGCGTCGGCCGGCCGCTCCATCAGGTAGCCGCCCATGATCAGGTTCTCCTCCACGGTCATGTCCGGGAACACCGAGTTGTCCTGGAGGATGTAGGCGACGCCGGCGTGGCGCAGCTTCTCGTTGGGCGACAGCCGGGTCACGTCGACCCCGCGGACGCGGATGGCGCCGTCGGTGATGTCGGTGAACCCGTAGATCGAATGCAGCACCGTGGACTTGCCGGCGCCGTTGGGGCCTATCAGGCACAGGGATTGGCCGGCGCCCACGGCGAGGTCGAATCGGTGCAGGACCTCCATCTTGCCGTAGCCGGCGTTGAGGCCCTCGATGGTCAGCAGCGGCTCCTTGCCCACCAGGGCGGTCAGGGCTTCGGGCGCCGGGGCCTGTGCGGCCAAGCTTGCCGCCTCCCGGGCCACGTCGTCCACCGACAGCACGACATCGGCGCTCGCAATCGGTTCGTCGCCGGCCATCAGTGGGCACCCAGGTAGGCGTCGATGACCCGCTGGTCGCCCCGGATCTCGTCGGGCGGCCCCTCGGCCAGGAGTTGGCCGTGGGCCAGGCAGTAGACGTGCTGGGCCAGGTTCATGATCACCCGCATGTTGTGCTCGATCACGAACAGGGTGACGCCGAGCTCCGCGTTGGCCCGCTTCAGTCGATCCATGAGGCCGTTGATCAGGGTCGGGTTGATGCCGGCCGTGGGCTCGTCCAGGAGCAGCAGCCGTGGCTCGTTCATCAGGGCCATGGCGAACTCCAGCAGCTTCTGCTGGCCGAATGACAAGTCCCCGGCCAGCAGGTGCCGCTTCGCATACAGGCCGACGAACTCGAGCAGCCCTTCCGCCTTCTCGGTCACCTCGGCGGGAAAGCGGGAGAACATGGTGCGCAGCCCCTCGCGGGCGTGGGGGACGCTGATCTGCATGTTCTGCACGCAGGTCATCTTGCCGTAGATGCGGGTCTGCTGGAAGGTGCGCACCATCCCCAGGCGGGCGATCTCGGCCACCCTCAGGCGCGAGATCTCGCGCCCGGCGAAGCGGATGGAGCCGGCGTCGATGGGGTGATGGCCGACGATGGAGTTGAACAGCGTCGTCTTGCCGGAGCCGTTGGGACCGATGAGGCCGACGATGGCGCCGGCCGGCACGGCGACGGTGACGTTGTCGTTGGCGACCACGCCGCCGAAGACCTTGGTCACCCCGTCGGCGGTCAGCAGCGACTCGGTCATGCGCCGCCTCCGGGCGCCCGGGCCTCCTCGTCGACGCGATGGCCGAACCGCTCGGGCCACCGTTGGCGCACCCAGCCCAGGATGCCTTGCGGGAAGAACACCACGATGACGATGATCAGGGCGCCCAGGGCCACCCGCTGCCAGCCGAACAGGTAGGTCCAGAACAGCTCCTGGGTGACATGGAAGATGACGGCGCCGATGACCGGGCCCCACAGGGTCCCCTTGCCGCCGAGGATGGCCATCAGCACCATCCACACGCCGAAGGTGGCGCCGGCGAAGGCCACGTCGGTGGGGTCGATGAAGCCCACCAGGTTGCCCACGCCGCCGCCGGCGATGCCCAGGAAGAAGGCGGAGACGCACCACGCGACGGTCTTGTACCGCGTGGTGTGGATGCCCATGGCCTCCGCCTTGTCCTCGTCGTCCCGGATGGCGTTGATGGCCAGCCCGAAGCGCCCCGCGTACAGCCAGCGCAGGGTGAAGAAGGTGGCCACGGCGAGGGCGAAGAACAGGTAGTAGAAGAACATGCCGCGCCGGCCCAGGGCGTCCGGGAACACCGGCGTGACCAGGCCCGAGCCGGCGCCGATGTAGTCGATGCCGCCGGCGATCTCGCCGGCCGCGATGCCCAGGCCCAGGGTGCAGATGGCGAAGTAGTGGCCGCGCAGGCCGAGGATGCCGGAGCCCAGCACCGCCGCCGCCAGGACGGCGGCCACCCCGGCCAGGGCCAGCCCCAGAGCGAGCCCGGTCAGATACTCGCCGGCGCTGAGCGTCCCCACCGCGCCGGCCACGTGGGCGTATTCCTCGACGTCGAAATAGAGGTCCCGCTGGACCACGGCGGTGACGTACATGCCGAGGCCCAGGTAGAACACGTTGCCGAAGGAATTGTACCCCATCTGGCCGCCCATCACGTCCCAGGTGAGGGCGAACAGCACCATCACCCAAAGGAACGCCAGCTGCGTCTGGAAGGCGGGAAACACCAGCGGCGCCAGCAGCGCGGCGACGCCCACCGCGCCATAGAGGGCGGCCGTGCGGCTCACCGCAGCACCCTCCGCTGACGGCGCAGGCGCAGGTTGCGCCCCAGCAGGATGACCACCAGCAGCGAGAAGATGAAGGCGGTCTGGAACTCGGCGCCGAGGATGAAGCCGGCGAAGTTCTCGGCGGCGCCCAGGCCGAGGCCGGCGGCCACCACCCCGGCCAGGTTGCCCAGCCCCGCCACCACCACGATCATGAAGGATCGCACCGTGTAGGCCAGGCCTATGAACGGTTGGATCACCCAGATCATGACCACCAGCGCCCCGGCGGCCCCGCAGATGGCGGCGTTGAGCGAGTACGTGATGGCGTAGACGCGGCCCGTGTCGACGCCCAGGATGCGGGCGGCGCGGGCGTTCTGGGCGGTGGCGCGGATGGCCTTGCCCAGGCGCGAGCGGCGCATGAACACCACCAGGGCGCCGCCCAGGGCGAGGGCGAAGACGAAGGCGACGATCTTGATCTGGGCGACGGTCACCTGGCCCTCGAACAGGAACAGGGTGCCCAGGCCCGACTGCGCGGTCTGCACGTCGGCGGTGAAAACCTGGTTCATCACCTGCTGCATCAGGATGCTGATGCCGAAGGTGGCGAGGATGGAAATGAACAGGTCCCGGTCCACCACCCGCGCCACCACGGCGCGGTAGAGGATCCAACCCACGGCGAACAGGGCGATGAAGGAGACCGGGACCCCGAGGAACGGATGAAATCCCGCCTGCGCCACCGCCCAGGTCACGTAGCCGCCGAGGATGACGAACTCGCCCTGGGCGATGTTGATGATGTTCATCACCCCCCACACCAGGGCCATGCCGTAGGCGGCCAGCGCGAAGACGGCACCGACCAGGATGCCGTCGATCAGAAGCTGCACCGAGAAGACCGGCGCCGCGACCAGGATCTGCAGGTTGTCCATGCGACGGCGACCGGCGTCCGCCCCGCGGGCCGTGCCCGGGGACGGACGCCGCGGTCCGTGCCTATCGCTCGCTCCACATGGGGCGCGGGAAGATCGTCTTCTTGGCGGCGAACTCCACCGGCGCCACGGGCACCAGCTTGCCGTTCTGGATCTGCCGCAGGACCATGGGCTTGGCGATGTTCTTGCCGGTCTCGTCGAACTTGATGTTGCCGTAGAAGGTCTGCATGTCGGTCTGGGCCAGGGCGTCGCGCACCGCCTCGGTGTCGAAGGTGCCGGCCCGCTTCAGCGCGTCGGCCCAGACCAGCACGGCGGCCGAGGATTCGGCGGCCTGGTAGGGCGGCACGTAGCCGTAGGCCGCCTGGAAGGTCTTGGCGTAGTCCCCGGCGGAGCCGAACCAGCCGTCCCGGTAGCTCATGGTCTCGTCCCACTGGGTGGCGCATAGCGTGTAGTCGGCGGCGGCACCGAACTTGCCGATGACGTCGGCCGCCTCGCAGTGGGTGATGGCCAGCATGGGCACGTCCACCTTCATCTCGTGCACCTGCCGGATGGCCAGGGCGGCGCCCTTGGAGTGGCCCGAGACCACCAGCACGTCGGGCTTGACCGCCTTCACCTTGGTCAGGGTGGCGGTCATGTCGTTGAGCTCCTTGGGCAGCTTGTCGTCGATGACCACCCGCATGCCCCAGCGTTTGGCGTCGTCGATGACGCCGGCCCGGATGTCCTGCGAGAACGGGTCGTTCTCGACCGCGATGGCCACCTTGAGGTCCTGCACCCTTCGGCCCTCGGCAGCCGACAGCTTGGCGGCCAGGTTGATGGCCTCGGCCAAGTACTGCTCGGACGTGGACAGCACGGCGAACAGGTAGCGGTAGCCCTTGTTGAACAGGCTGCGCGAGGCGCCGTTGGCCTCGACCATGGGGATCTTGTACTTCTCGATGATCGGCGCCATGCCCTTGGTGGGGCCGGAGCCGTAGGGGCCGAGGATGAACTTGATGCCGTCCTGGTTGATCAGGCGCTCGGCCAGCTGGGCGTTGCGGGCCGGGGTCGATTCGTCGTCGTAGTACTGGATCTTGACGTTGTAGCGTTTGCCGGCCACCTCGATGCCGCCCATGTCGTTGAGGCGCTTGGCGGCAAGGTCGTAGCCGTTCTTGGTGTGCTTGCCGTTGGTGGAGTACTTGCCGGTAAAGGACACGGCCGCCCCGAAGACGATGGTGTCGCCTTCGACCTTGGCCATGGCCGGTCCGGCGGCGAGCAAGCCGCCGACGGCCAGGCCGGCGGCGAGCATACCTACGCGCGTGGTCAGCGATGTCATTGAACTGTCCTCCCTGGACGTTGGCTGTGGGACCGCGTTTCTGATGGCGGGTCTTGGATACGATAGTGGTGATTTTACAGCCCCTTGACAACGTTCCCCTGGGACTGGCGGTGGGCGACACCGGCCCGGAAACAGCGAGCGAGCGGCCACGCCGGCGTTTTCAAACCTCGCCGTTGTGCCCCGACCGCTCGGTCAGCGTGTTTGGTTGCCTGTGCAATGACGGGGACGGGGCCCGATTTCGACGATTTCGCACCGTTCGACCTAATTGCGCACCGAAGAACGGCTCAACCGACCGGCCAACACCGCCCTGAGCACGGCGATCCTGTCCGTCGCGGCAAGAAAGTGCCCGTAGACCTTGACGGCGAAGTCCGCGGGACTCAGGGAATGGTAGGTCTCCGACATCTCCGAGAACGACGTGTAGGCGTGCACCTTGGCGCGGGCCAGAATTCGGTCCCGGTGTCGGGGCGCCATGGTTGCGAGTTGGACCACATACGCGATGTACTCGTGGGCCAGCCGAGAAGGATGATTGACCGCGAAGTTGGCGGCGGCAATGGCGTGCGCGACCTCGTGGGCGACAAGGCTCCGGTAGAGCTCGGCATCGAAGGGCAAGCCGAACAGGGTCCCGTTGGCCAAGGCGCGCCGACAGGCGTCCTGCGACATCACGATGACTTCCTCTTCCCTACCGGAGAAGATGCCGAGAACCCGGTCATGCTGATGTTTGCAGGCTTCGTTGTCGATGGCGATCTCAATGGAGGGCCTGACGTCGAAGCCGTGGTCGCCGAGGAAATCGGCGGCGGCGCGTGCCGCCTGGCAGGCCAGGCGCGCATCGATGACAAGGTCCGCCGAGTCATAGCGAACCCGGGCGTCCACCCCCTCGCAAACAAGGTCGGCAGCGAACGCCGGACCGACGGCTACCAACAGCGATGCCGCCAGCACAAGTGCGCGTTTTCTCACCTCTGCACACCACGGGCGCAGTTCCGCACACATAATTATAGCGGCAAAATCCCTCGATGTGTGTGAATCTATGGTTGAGGGCCATCGGATGTGGGGCGCGATCCGTCAGGACCGCGATTGAGGCTCGCAGAATGCCGAGGCCAGGGGGTATGCTGGGCGCGCCGGGCCCCGGGTGAGGCCCGCCACGGTTGAGGAGCAGGCCCCTGTCTCTGTTCACGTCCGAGACCCACCGGGTCCTGGTGGTCGCCGAGATCGGCAACAATCATGAGGGCGACGTGGCCCTGGCCGAGGACCTGATCGGCCGCGCCGCCGACGCCGGGGCCGATGCGGTCAAGTTCCAGACCTTCCGCACCGAGCACTACGTGAGCCCCCGCGACGCGGAACGATTCGCCCGCCTAAAGGGGTTCGAGCTCACCGGCGAGCAGTTCGCGCGGCTGGCCGAGAAGGCCCGCGCCGCCGGGCTGTTGTTCGTGTCCACGCCCTTCGACCTGGACAGCGCGCGGCTCCTCGGCCGCATCGCCGACGCCATCAAGATCGCGTCCGGCGACAACACCTTCTATCCCCTGATCGAGGAGGTGGCGGCCACCCGCAAACCGCTCATGGTGTCGACGGGCCTCGCCGGGCTCGACGAGATCCGCTTCGCCGCCCGCCTGATCCAGCGGGTGTGGCGCGATGCCGGCGTCGACCAGGAGCTGGCGGTCCTGCACTGCGTCTCCGCCTACCCCACCCCGCCCGAGGAGGCCAACCTGGGCGCAGTCGCCGCGCTGTCGCGCGCCCTGCCCGAGGTGGTGATCGGGTACTCGGATCACACCATCGGCACCGACGCCGCCGTGTTGGCGGTGGCCGCCGGCGCCCGGGTGATCGAGAAGCACTTCACCATCGACACCCAGTATTCGGACTTCCGCGATCATCAGCTCTCCGCCGACCCGGCGACATTCAAGACCATGGTCGCGCGCATCCGCGAGACCGAGTCCCTGATGGGCGACGGCGTCATCGGCACGGCCCCCTGCGAGGCGCCGGCGGAAACGGCCCTCAGACGCTCCATCGCGGCGGCCCGGGACCTGCCGGCCGGCCACGTGGTCGTCCCCGACGACATCACCTGGGTGCGCCCCGGCGGCGGCTTCGCTCCGGGCCAGGAGCGCCGGGTCCTGGGGCGCCGCCTGCGGGCCGCCGTGGCCCGGGGCGACCAGGTCGGCCCCGAGGTGCTGGACTGAGGCCCGGCCATGCGCGTGGTCATCCTGACGACGCAGACGCCCCACCACGTCCACTTCGTCCGCGAGATCGCGGCCGCGGTGCCGGTGGCCCTGGTGATGGTCGAGACCCGGAGCCTGACGCCGCCCTTCGACATCTCCCACCCCTTCGAG
The DNA here is from genome assembly GCA_028277795.1 of Rhodospirillales bacterium. Classification (GTDB taxonomy): domain Bacteria; phylum Pseudomonadota; class Alphaproteobacteria; order Rhodospirillales; family JANQFP01; genus JANQFP01. The sequence goes on along the minus strand of JANQFP010000147.1, from coordinate 2,200 downwards.
AGCGAGCGCGACCGCTACGAGCGGGAGCGATGGTTCGACGGCCGCGACGTGCACCTGGGCGAGGTGGCGGACACCGAGATGCACCCCTCCCTCAACGACGGAGACGCCGTCGCCCGCCTGCGCCAGGTGGCGCCGGACGCGGTGGTGGTGTTCGGCACCGGCAAGCTGTCGGACGACGTCATCGCCACCTGTCCCGAGGGCATCGTCAACCTGCACGGCGGCGATCCCGAGGAGTACCGGGGGCTCGACACCCACCTGTGGGCCGTCTACCACCGGGACTGGAACGGTCTCGTCACCACCCTGCACCGCCTGGACTCCGCCATCGACGCCGGCGACATCGTGACCCGCCGTCCCATTCCGCTGGAGCACGGCCTCAAGCTCCATCAGCTCCGTAGCCGCAATACCGAGACCTGCGTCGCCATCACCCGCACCGCCCTGGGCGAGTTCGCCGGTCACGGACGGTTCGCCGCCGTCGCCCAGGCCCGCGTCGGGCGCACCTACTCGTTCATGCCGGCCGTGCTCAAGGGGTTGTGCGTGGCGCGCTTCGAGGCCTACACGGACCGCCTGCCGTGAGCTACGCCGGCCACCTGCGGGACGACGCCCTGGCCATCTTCCTGTTCCACGGGGTGGTGGTGGCCAACACCTCGGAGGTCCGCAACTACACCCGCAAGCACCTGGAACGGGACGCCTTCGCCGGTGTGCTGGCAGAGCTGCGGCGGCACGGCACGGCGATCTCCATGGACCAGGTGGCGGCCCTGAGGATGGCCGGCGAGCCCTATCCGCCGCGAGCCTTCGCCGTCACCTTCGACGACGGCTTCGAGAACAACCTGTCGGTGGCGGCGCCGGTGCTGGCGGACCTGGACATCCCGGCGACCATCTACATCACCACCGACTTCGTCGACAGCAACCGCATGTCGTGGATCGACCGCATCGAATGGGCCTTCGACGAGGTGGCCTCGGTGACGGTACGCCTGCCGTGGGCGGAGGACCCGGCCACGGCCTCCGATGCGGACGGCAAGCGGGCCCTGCTCGACGAGGTCCGCGCCCACGTGAAGACCGACCCGGGGCTGGACGGCGACGCCCTGGCGTCGGACCTGCAGCGCCAGTGCGGCCTGCCCGAGACCTGGGCCGGCGACGAGCCCCTGGACCGCAAGCTCACCTGGGACCAGGTGCGGCAGTTGGCGGCCGACGACCGATTCATCGTCGGCGGCCATTCCCACCGCCACGCGGTGCTGTCGTTCCTCGAGCCCCCGGCCCTGGCCGACGAGCTGGACACCAGCCTGGGCCTGCTGGAAGCGCGGGCCGGGGTGCGGTGCACCCACTACTCCTATCCGGAGGGTCTGGCCCACTGCTACTCCGATGGCGTGATCGACGCGCTGAAGGCCCGCGGCGTGGTGTGCTGCCCGACCGCCGAGGCCGGGGTCAACGGCCCGGATGTCGATCTTTTCCACCTCCGCCGTATCACCGTGACATGAGAAGGGGACGACACCCGTGTGCGGCATCGCCGGCGTGATCGCCCCGGAGGCGCCCGACCCGGCGCGCATTGAAGCCACGCTGGCGGCCCTCGGCCGCCGCGGCCCCGATGCCCACGGCGTCTGTCACCGGACGCTGGGGGACCTCACCGTCAGCCTCGCGCATACGCGGCTGGCCATAATCGACCTGGACCCCCGCGCCGACCAGCCCTTCGAGCGGGACGGGTTGACGTTGATCTACAACGGCGAGATCTACAACTACGTGGAGCTCAGGGACGAGCTGGAGGCCCTCGGCCACCGGTTCGTCACCGAGTCCGACACCGAGGTGCTGGTCTGCGCCTGGCGCCAGTGGGGCGAGGCGTGCCTGGACCGCTTCGAGGGCATGTGGGCGTTCGCCCTGCACGATGCCGACGCCGGGTGCCTGGTGCTCAGCCGCGACCGCTTCGGCGAGAAGCCGCTCTACACCTGGCGGCGGGGCGACGCGCTCTACTTCGGCTCCGAGATCAAGGCCCTGGCCGCCCTGGCCGGGGCCAAGCCGGAGGTCGACCACGACCATGTCCTCCGCTACCTGGTCAACGGCTACAAGGTCCTGCACAAGGCGCCGCGGACCTTCTTTCGCGGGGTCGCCGAGTTCCCGGCGGCGTCGGTGGCCGCTCTGACCGACGCCTCGCCGCCCGAGCCCAGGCCCTACTGGTCGCTGGCCTACCGGCCCCGGCCCATGAGCCGGG
>JANQFP010000116.1 GCA_028277795.1 Rhodospirillales bacterium | reverse complement strand
GCCGCTGACCACGACGGCGGTGCCCTGCAGCAGCGACAGCAGGGCCGAGCCCTCCTGGGTGCCGGGGTCGTAGACCAGCTCGTCGAGGGTCATGCGGCCGTCGGCGCCCATGGAGAAGGTGGTGTCGTCGGCGAGGATGACGCCCAGGGCGGCGTCGGGGCCGGTGGCGATGACGTCGCCCAGGAACAACGGGTCGCCGTCGGCCAGGGCCTCGGTGGTGCCGTCGGCGCGGGTCACCGTCACCGGGCCCTCCACCGTATCGACGATGCCGATGGAATCGTCGGTCTCCGCCAACGGAACCGCCTGAGCCACCTGGCCGGCGGCCGGTGACGCGGCCAGGCGCACCGCCGTCTCGGCCGCGATGCGCACGCTGTCGCCGACGGTCAGGTCGGGGGCGGTCTCCGCGTCGAAGAAGCCGCGCACCACCACCTGGGCGCCGTCGGGCGCGGTCAGGATCAGGTCGCTGCCGGCGCGGGCGTAGTCGGCTGCCGAGGCGGCGAAGCCGTCGGGCAGCGCCACGTCCGGACCCTCGCCGGCCTCCAGGACGACGGACGCCGACGGCGCGGCATCGAAGGTCTGGGTGATGGCCATGGCCTGAAGCTCCCCCAGGACCGGGCTAGACAGCCCCTCCTGTACGATCATGTGGGAATGCCGGCTGGGCCCGGCCAGAGGCTAAATGCGGGTGTCCGCCGCCGATCATTCCCGACTCCCGGCCGGGCGCGTCCCGGCGCCCGGCCCACGCGCGTGCAAGTCCCAATGCGATTCACAAGCAAGAACCGCACCAAAGGACAATTTTACGCGGAAATCAAGGGGTTCGTGAAATCCATCCCCGGCTGGGTGTTAAATTCACCGACACAGGGGGCATGGTCCCGCGGCGCGGGCGGACCAACCGGGGCCCATGCGAGAGCCCCGGCGGGTTTGGACTGTTCGATCGGTGTTGCCGGTGGCGGGGTCAGGTGACCTGCACGTACACGGTCGCGTCTTCCGTGTCGTGCGTGTACCCGACGAAAACCTCATCAATGTCAACGGTGCCGTCCCCGTCAATATCGAAGGTGTCGCCCGGGCCGGGTGCGACGGGTGTCCAGTCCGTCCCGAGGTCGGCGATGTTGACCGTATCGCCTGAGTTCTGCCCGATGTAGAGCGTATTGTTGGTATCCGTGGCCGCCATGAGGTCGAAGACATCGAGGTCGATGGTATTGCCCGCCGTACCCGAGATGTCGATGGACTCGATGTCTTCCAGCACCT
>JANQFP010000126.1 GCA_028277795.1 Rhodospirillales bacterium | reverse complement strand
CGCCTTCTACCGACGCCTCCGCGACGCCGGAAAACCGCCCAAGGTCGCCATCACCGCCTGCATGCGAAAGCTCGTCGTCACCCTCAATGCCATGGTCCGAGACAACAAACCATGGACACCACCACAGACCATGAATGCTTGACAGCAGACACAGTCGCTCTGCGTTGAATTGGAGGCGAGGAATCGGCCGCGGGCGCGGTCAGGGGTCGGTGCGCACCGTACGCCTGGGCGGGAAGCGCAGGGTGATGGTGGTGCCGACGCCGACCTCGCTGTCCAGGGTCATGCGGCCCTCGTGGAGCTCGGTGAGCCGCTGGGTCAGGGGCAGGCCCAGGCCGGCTCCTTCGTGGGTGCGGGCCAGCGAGCTGTCCACCTGGCCGAAGGGGCTCATGGCGGCCTCGAAATCCTTCCGCGCGATGCCGATGCCCGTGTCGGCGACGGCGAACACCATGCCGTCGTCGCCGTCCATGCGCACGGACAGGGTCACGGTGCCGCCGTCGGGGGTGAACTTGACGGCGTTGGTCAACGGGTTGAGCAGGATCTGCTTGAGCCGTCCGGGGTCGGCGCGCAGCCGCGGCAGGGACGGCGGGACGTCCACCTCCAGGCGCAGCCCCGCGTCGGCGGCCCGGCCGCGGACCAGGCGGGCGCACGATGCCGCCACCACGCCGGGGTCCACCAACTCCTCGTGCAGGGACAGCGTGCCGGTCTCGATGCGCGAGATGTCCAAGAGGTCGTTGATCAGGCTCAGCAGGTCCCGGCCAGCCTCGTTGATGTCTAGGGCGAACTGACGGTATTCCGGGGCCCCGAGGGGGCCCGAGGACTCGGCCAGCAGCACGTCCGAGAAGCCGATGATGGCATTGAGCGGGGTGCGCAGCTCGTGGCTGATGGTGGCCAGGAAGGCGCTTTTCGACCGGTTGGCCAGTTCCGCCTGCTCCTTGGCCTCGAGCAGCGCCTGCTCGGCGGCCCGGCGCCGGGTCACGTCGTGAAGCGAGACCACGTAGATGGGGCGTCGCCGCCATCGGGTGCGCACCACGCGCATCTCGGCCACCCGCATCTGTCCGCTGCGGTGGATGACGTCGACCTCGGTCAGGTCGCCGGAAACCAGGGGAAATCCGAAATGATGGCCGATCATGTCCTCGGCCGGCCGCCCGAACAGGTCCTCGGCCGCCGGATTGACGAGTTGGATCGAGGCGTCGGAACCGACGACCACGATGCCGTCCGCGTGCTTCTCGACGATGGTCTGGAACCGTGCCTCGTCCTCGCTCAGGGGCTGGGGATTGGCCTCCGGGTCACGGCTCCGGGCGCCGACGGTCCCGCTCCGCGACCGTCTCCACACCAGCGCCCCGACGGCCGACACTGCCAGCATCCCGATCGCCCCCAGGGCCGCGGCACCGGCGAGCGCGCCCGTCGACGGTCCCTCGGCGGCCGCGGCGGTCGTCGCGCCGACCGTCCATGGCAGCAGCGTCAGGACAAGAGCGGCGGCGGACGGACGGGCCACGGTCACACGCCGCCCCGGGCGGCCATGTCGTCGCGCTCCTTGAGCAGCCGGTAGGTGGCCCGCCACAGCAGCACCGTGTCCGCGGCCCCGGTCGGCCCCAGGTCCACGTGGGCCAGGCTGTCCACCACGTAGAGCGCGGTGGCCTCGCCGGCCGCGGCGGCCAGGGCACGGCTCTGGGTGAAGGGGATGATGGGGTCGTCGCGGCCGTGGATGAGGTAAAGCCGCGGTCCAAGGCGCCCGAGGTCGCGATCGCTGAGGTCGAGGGCCGCCATGTCGGCCCGCATGCCCTCGGGCAGGGCGGCGATCAGGGCGGGCACGCCGTCCGGATCGCGGTTCTCCAGCAGGGCGTGCACCGAGCGTCCCTCGGGGCCCAGTCCGTCCACCAGGTCGGCGATGCCGGCCTTCAGGTCCGCCATCTTGCGGTCGGCCATCTCGGTCAGGGCGGCGCGGTCGCCAGCGTCCACGATGCGATGGACGTTGCTCTTGACGAACACCCACTTGCCGTAGGCGTTGGGGGTCCGGTGGCGCCACGGGCCTTTGGCGTCCCCCCGGTAGTACCCGGTGGTGAAGAAGGTCACCACGTCCGTCATGTCGTGATAGCCGCCGACGGCGACCACGAAGCGCACCCGGGCGCCCGCCTCGGCATCGAGGGCGGCCACGATGGCCGGGCCGGCGGCATAGGAGAAGGCGACGATGCCCACGGACCGGTGGCCCTCGGCACCGCCTGCCGGCGCGGTCCGCCCGGCCAGGTGGAGGACGGCGTCGGCCACGTCGCGGGCGTCGGTGGCGCTCACCCGCAGGGCCCGCAGGCTGGCGATGTCGGGCACCAGGACGGTGAAGCGGGCGCGGGCGAGGGTCTTGGCGAAGGCCACCAGCCTTGGGTCGTCCTTGCCCCGGCGGGCGGCGCCCGGCACCAGGACCATGCCCGCCGGGGCCGGGGCGTCGGCCGCCCCGGGCGTCGTGCCGGGCACGTACAGGTCGCCGTGCCGCTGCCGGCCGTCCACCGTGTAGGCCACGGGGCGCCGCCGCGGCGGCGGGGTGGTGCGCTTCAGCCGGCTGTCGGCGGGGCCGGCGGCCACGTCGGCCAGGACCAGGGCGGCCTCGTAGGCGCGGGTCGGCGAGCAGGCGGCGACGAGGAGCGCGGCCACGGCGAGCGACGCCGCCAGGCCGGAAGCGGCCGTGAAGCGGGACGGGCCGCTCACGCCTTGCCCAGCAGGTTGACGCGCATGGGCTGCTCGAAGGCCCAGCCGTCGTCGGCCCGCTCGCCCAGGGTCTCGAAGCCGGCGCGCAGGACCTCCTCGACCCGCGCGAAGTCGTCGGTCTTCTCCGGATTCACCCTCAGCATGCGGGTGCGGAAGGAGTCGAAATCGCGATGGAATGCGGCATTGACGTAGACCAGTTCGGTGACTTCGGCGAGGGGGCCGCCGGCCGCCTCCTTCAGGGCGGCGTAGGCGCGGGCCCGCTCCACCGTCTCGTCGTGGACCGGTCGCATCATCTCGAAATGGGGCCCCTCGGCCAGGGGCTCGGCCACGTACAGGCGGCCTTCCGGGGCCAGCACGCGGGCCGCCTCGGCAACGGCCTCGGGCTGGTGATCCACCGGCACGTGGTGGAGGCTGTTGAAGAACACCACGACGTCGGCGCAGCCGTCCGGGAAGGGCAGGGTCTCGGCGACGCCGCCCACGTAGGTCTCGTCGGCCGCCGGCTCGGCACGGCGGGCGGCGGCCAGTTGCGCGGCCGAGCACTCGACGCCGGTGACCCGGGCCCCCTGCCCCGCCATCAGCCGGACCAGGGCCCCGTCGCCGCAACCCACGTCGATGACGCGCTTCCCCGCCAGCGCCAGAAGGCCCAGCAAGACGTGCTTGTTGCTGCTGCGGTCCATGGGCGTCTCCGTCAATGCGCTGGCCAGTGACCGCCGCCTCGGCTAAACAGGCGGCGCACCATCCCTTATTATCCGGTCCGTGCGATGACGGAAACCTATGACGACATCCGCGCCTCGGTGCGCGCCCTGTGTGCCGACTTCCCGGGCGAGTACTGGCGCCGCCTGGACGCCGAGCGGGGCTATCCCGAGGACTTCGTCCGCGCACTGACCGAGGCCGGCTTCCTGGCGGCGCTGATCCCCGAGGCTTACGGGGGCAGCGGGCTGGGCATCGCCGCCGCCGCGGCCATCCTGGAGGAGATCCAGAAGAGCGGCGGCAACGGCGCCGTCTGCCATGCCCAGATGTACATCATGGGCACCGTCCTGCGCCACGGCAGCGACGAGCAGAAGCAGACGTACCTGCCGGGCATCGCGTCCGGACAGCTCCGCCTGCAGGCGTTCGGCGTCACCGAGCCGACCAGCGGCACCGACACCAGCCGCATCCGCACCCAGGCGGTGAAGGACGGCGAGACCTACGTCATCAACGGCCAGAAGGTATGGACGTCGCGGGCCGAGCACTCGGACCTCATGCTGCTGCTGGCCCGCACCACGCCGCGCGACCAGGTGGCCAAGCCCCACGACGGCCTGTCGGTGTTCCTGATCGACATGCGCGACGCCATCGGCCATGGCCTGACCATCCGTCCCATCCCGGCCATGATCAACCACCACACCACGGAGATCTTCTTCGACGATCTGCGCATTCCGGCGACCAGCCTGGTGGGCGAGGAGGGGCGCGGTTTCCGCTACATCCTCGACGGCATGAACGCCGAGCGCATCCTGATCGCCGCCGAATGCGTGGGCGACGCCCGCTGGTTCATCGACAGGGCCTGCGACTACGCCCGCGAGCGCACCGTGTTCGACCGCCCCATCGGCCGCAACCAGGGGATCCAGTTCCCCATCGCCCGTGCCCACGCGGCCACCGAGGCGGCGGACCTGATGGTGGCCCGGGCGGCCGGCCTGTTCGATTCCGGCGAGCCCTGCGGTCCCGAGGCCAACATGGCCAAGCTGCTGGCCGCCGACGCCTCGTGGCAGGCCGCCGACATGTGCCTGCAGACCCACGGCGGTTTCGGCTTCGCCACCGAGTACGACGTGGAGCGCAAGTTCCGCGAAACCCGGCTCTATCAGGTGGCCCCCATCTCCACCAACCTGATCCTGGCCTACATCGCCGAGCACGTGCTCGGCCTGCCACGGTCTTACTGAGCGCCATGGCGGACGGGAAGCCCCTCGACGACATCCTGGTCATCGCCCTCGAGCATGCGGTGGCCGCCCCCTTCGCCACGGCGCGGCTGGCCGACGCCGGGGCGCGGGTGATCAAGATCGAGCGCGCCGAAGGCGACTTCGCGCGCCACTACGATCGCGTGGCGCACGGCGAGAGCGCCTACTTCGTGTGGAACAACCGGGGCAAGGAATCGGTGGTCCTCGACATCAAGGACGCCGAGGACGCCGCCCTGCTCCATCGCATGATCGCCCGCGCCGACGTGTTCGTGCAGAACCTGGCCCCGGGCGCGACGGCGCGCGGCGGCTTCGGCTCGGCCGAGCTGCGCCGCCGCCATCCGCGGCTCGTCACCTGCGACATCACCGGCTACGGCGACGAGGGCCCGTACCGGGACATGAAGGCCTACGACATGCTGGTGCAGGGGGAAAGCGGGCTCACCTCGGTGACCGGGCCGGCCGGGGAGCCGGGCCGGGTCGGCGTCTCGGTGTGCGACATCGCCGCCGGGCTCAACGCCTACGGCGCCATCCTGGAGGCCTTGCTCCAACGCCAGAGAACGGGGGCGGGCCAGGCGGTGTCGGTGTCCCTGTTCGCCGGCATGGCCGACTGGATGACCGTGCCGCTGCTCCATTTCGACTACGGGGGGACCGAGCCGCCCCATACCGGCCTGCGCCACCCGTCCATCGCCCCTTACGAGGTGCACGCGACGGCCGATGGCGGGCGCATCGTGGTCGGCATCCAGAACGAACGGGAGTGGGCGCGGTTCGCCGACCAGATCCTGGGCCATCCCGAATGGGCCGACAGCGGCCCCTTCCGCAGCAACGTCGACCGGGTGGCCAACCGCGACGCCCTGGAACGCGAGATCGACGCCGCGTTCGCCCGCCACGGGCGCGAGGAGATGGCGGAGAAGCTGCGCGCCGCCGCCATCGCCTTCGGCTACGCCAATACCCTGGTCGGCCTGTCGGGGCACCCGGCCCTGGACCGCTGCACGGTGGGCTCGCCGACCGGCCCGGTTTCGTTTCCGGCGCCGCCGGCGCGCCATGACGGCGTCGTCACCGCGCCCGGACCCATCCCCGCCCTCGGCGAGCACACCGATGCCATCCGACGGGAATTCGCCGAGTAGGGCGGCGTCCCCGCCGCCGGTCCCTTACGACGTCATCGTCGTTCTCGGCGCCGCGCTGCTGCCCGACGGCCGGCCCAGCCGGGCCCTGGAGCGCCGCGTCGACCATGCGGTGGCGTTGTTCCGGGCGGGCCACGCGGAACATCTGCTGGTCTCCGGCGGCCTGTCCGGTCCGCCGCCCACCGAGGCGGCGGTCATGCGCGCACGCGCGTTGGAGGACGGCGTCCCCGACGATCGCATCTGTGTCGAGGACCGGGCCGTCAACACCTTCGAGAACGCCCTGTTCAGCGGCGTCATCATGGAGCGGCGCGGGTGGAGCCGGCCACTGGTGGTGACCGACGCCTATCACCTGCCTCGGGCGCTCTACGTCTTCCGAAGGCTCGGCATCGACGCCGCCGGTTCCGGCGTGCCGCGGATGGCGGACGAGCCCCTGCACCTGTGGATCGGTGCCTGGCTGCGCGAGGGGGTGGCGACGGCGCGTTCGGCGGCCCTGTTCCTGATCGGCCGTCACAAACCGGCCGTGGAGGCCGCTAGAGCACGGTTCGATCAAATCGACCCGATTTGATCGAACGGTCGTGCTCTAACTCATTGATTTCTAGAGCAAGTAAATCCGATCAAACGATTCCGTTTGATCGGATATTGCTCTAGGCGCTCGTGATCGCGGGGCGCCGTTAGGGAGCCGCCGCCAGGCCGCTCAGGCCCAGGAAGGCCGGCGTCGGGTGGGTGATGACGTAAGTGGGAATGCCGGACAGGTAGTCGGAGAACCGGCCCTTGTCCTGGAAGCGGTCGCGGAACCCGGAGCGGACGAACAACTCGCCCAGCTTGGGCACGATCCCGCCGGCGACGTAGACGCCGCCCCGCGCGTCGACGCTCAAGGCCAGGTTGGCGGCCACGGTGCCGAGCATGGCGCAGAACATGTCGACGGTCTCGGCGCACACCGGACAGGCGTGGTTGATGGCCCGACGGGTGATCTCGGGCGGCGTGATGTCGGCCTCCGGCGTCTTGTCGAGGACCTGGTTCAGGGCCCGGTACAGATTGACCAGGCCGGGACCCGAGACCACGCGCTCCGCCGACACGTGATCGAACGATCGGCGCAGGACCCGCAGGACTTCGGACTCCCGGTCGTCGAAGGGGGCCATGGTCACGTGGCCGCCCTCGCCGACCACGGGCGCGGCATCTGCGCCGGAGAAGACCAGGGCCGAGACGCCGAGACCGGTGCCCGGGCCGAGGACGGCGACCGGCGCCGATTCGACGGCGGTTCCGCCGCCCACCTGGATGCGGTCGCCCGGGGCCAGGCGCTGGACGCCCAAGGCGATGGCGGCGAAATCGTTGACCACGGTGAGCGACGTCAGGTCCAGGCGCCGCTGCACCTCGCTGATGGAAAAGGACCACCGGTGGTTGGTCATGGTGACCTGGTTGCCGCCGGAAAGCGGCGCGGCGACGGCGATGGCGCCCAGAGCCGGAGCCTGCGAGGGTGCGGTCTGGCGCAGGTATTCCCGCGCCGCCGCCACCAGGTCCGAGTGCTCGGCGCAGGTCAGCGTCATCCGGTCATGGACGGCGCCTCCGCGGGTACACAGGGCGAAGCGGGCGTTGGTGCCGCCGATGTCGGCGAGCAGGGCCGGTCTCAGGGACTGTTCGGTCATGGGCTCGCCCGGACAACGGGGACTCGAACACTACCACTAGGAACACCGCGCCGCGAAGTAAACCCCAAACGGAATCGCTCCGTCAGGCCGGTCTCGTTATAGCTCCATGGCGCCTGTCCGGCGCGGTCCGCATCACCTTTTGTGCCGCGATGCAGCACGATCGCGGGGTCCCCGGGAGCGCCCGGTCTCGGTGCGGTCTTCCCGGGAATCGGCCGGCCGGCGGCCCGTCCGGATCCGCCGCCAACCCCTCTCCACCGACGGGCCTCTATATTTCTATTTGTTTTCAAATAGTTAGTAGCGGGCGCCACGGGGTGGCGCGCCTTCGGGCCGGTGGCCGTCCGATGGACCGCCGTTGCTCCAATGCAACGCTGTGATAATTTCGCCAAAATGCAACAAAATATCATTTGATCGAATCGACACGGCTCACTATGTTCCGACTTGTGCAGTGCAGCACAACGCTTTGGGCATCCCATGCCCGGGCAGGCTGCCTGTGCATCTTGGACGTTTCCTCCCAAAACTTGGGCCGTGCCTAGCACGGCCCTTTTTTTGGCTTGGAGGGGGGCGGTCAGAGGAGGTCGTTCTGGCGCAGGTCGGCGAGCAGGTGGGGCCATACCTGGACGGCCCACGAGAAGGCGTGCACCACCTGGTCCTCCGACACCGGGGCGTCGGCGTAGGTGACGAGCTGGGTGGTCGCCACCAGCCGGTTCTCGGTGAAGGCCAGGCGCACCGGCAGGATGGTCTTGTAGTTCCATTCGTTGGCCCATTCCAGAATCCGGGCGCGGTCGGGATCGGTGAACTCGATGTCGGCGAACGACACCAGGCGGATGACCTGGGCCACCACCTCGTCGCCGTTGCGTCCCAGGATGGCCGTGTCCAGCAACACGACCCGCCGCGGCACGTTGCGCTGCGCGTCGGGCGGGAACCGCATGTCGAGTCGCAGGTTCTCCGCGTCGTCGCCGACGATCCGCAGGGCGGCGTCCACGTTGAGGCGCGACTTCAGCATGCGGGCGATCTGCAGCTCCACCTCCTTGGCGGAATTGACGGCGTGAATGAGGCCGGATTCATCGGCCCCCGCCGGCGCGCCGTGCAGGGTCATCACGGCGACAAGGGCGCAGGCGACGCTCGGCAATCGGGGGATGCGCATTCGACGGACTCCACCAGGACGACGGCGACCGGGAGTGTCGTTCTTTTGGCCGCTTCGGGCAACAGTCGAGACCGCCGCCCGGTTCGCCCCATGGCCAACGCCGGTGGCAGTGGTATATAGGGCCATGCCGCTCATCGTCGCTGTCCTGTCTCTGGTTCTCGCCGCTGCCGTACTGGGGCCGGCGCGGGCCGACACCATCGAGGTCCGCGCCCGGGCGGTTCCCCTCGACGCCAAGAACCCGGCGCGCCACACGGTCGGCCGACTGCGCTACCGTGGCGGCCTGGAACTGTCGGCGTCGGACAACCGCTTCGGCGGCTTCTCGGGCCTTGCCGTCGGATCCGATGGGCGTCGGCTGCTCGCCGTGTCCGATCACGGATACGTCCTCGACGCGCGGCTGGTCTATGGCGCCGGCGGTGACCTGGTCGGCGTCGAACGGGCCCATATGGGGCCACTGCGCGGGATCGACGGGAACCCCCTGGAGGACAAGGAGGACCGGGACGCGGAGTCCCTGAGCCCGCTGCCCGACGGCGCCATGCTGGTGACCTTCGAGCGCCGCCACCGTCTGCTCAGCTACGACTTCGAGACGGCGCCGCGCATGGTCGGCGCACCGCCGCAACTGGCGCTGGCCCCGGCCAACGGCGGCATCGAGGCGGCCACCCTCACCGCCGACGGGCGCCTCCTGCTGCTCACCGAGGACCTGACCACGGCCCGCGGGCGCGATGCCGGCGTCGCCGGATGGATCGGCTCGGGGGCCGGTGGCGCCGCCACCTGGGAGCTGCTGACCTACGCCACCGACGGCCGCTTCAATCCGACCGGTGCTGCCACCCTGCCCGACGGGGACGTGGTGGTGGTGGAGCGGCGGTTCACCTTCATCGAAGGGGTCACCATCCGCCTGCGCCATATCGACCAGCGCGCCCTGCGCGGCGACTCCCTGCTCGACGGACCGTTGCTGGCCACCCTGCGCAAGCCGTTGGTCGTGGACAATTTCGAAGGCGTGGACGCCCGCCGCGGGGACGGCGGCGAAACCCTGATCTATCTGATTTCCGACGACAACTACAACATCGCCCAACGGACCCTGCTGCTCATGTTCGAACTCGTGCGCTGACCCCGCCGGCGGTTGCCGCTTGTCCCGTTTCGCGTTACACGATGGGGCCACGGCGCCACCGGGGCGGCGGAAACCATGGGGAGACGGCGCGAGACCACCATGAACTGGCGCGAACGGATCGGCACATTCGTCGAAGGCGATCGGGTGCAGCGGGTGATCACCGGGCTGATCATCTTCAATGCCGTGACCCTGGGCATGGAGACGTCGCCGACCCTGGTCGAGATGATGGGCGGTTTCCTGCGCGCCGCCGACACCGCCGTGCTGTCGGTGTTCGTCCTGGAGATCGCCGGCAAGCTCCTCTACCGGGGCTTCGGCTTCTTCCGCAACGGCTGGAACGTGTTCGATTTCATCATCGTCGGCATCGCCCTGGTGCCCTCGGCCGGCGACCTCAAGGTGCTGCGGGCGCTGCGAATCCTGAGAGTGCTCCGCCTGCTGTCGGTGGTGCCCCAGATGCGCCGGGTGGTGCAGGCGCTGCTCATGGCCATTCCCGGCATCATGTCGGTGGCCCTGCTGATCCTGCTGATCTTCTACGTGGGCGCGGTGCTGTCGACCAATCTGTACGGGCAGGACTTCCCCGAGTGGTTCGGCAACATCGGGGCGTCCATGTACACGCTGTTCCAGGTGATGACCCTGGAAAGCTGGTCCATGGGCATCGTGCGCCCGGTCATGGACGAACACCCGACGGCGTGGATCTTCTTCGTCCCCTTCATCCTGGTCACCAGCTTCGCGGTGCTGAACCTGTTCATCGGCATCATCGTCGATGCCATGCAGGCCCAGGAGACCGAGGAGGAGGAACGGCTGCACCAGGACGCCGAACACATCCTCGACGAGACCGAGTCGGTGAAGGACGAGCTGGTGGCCCTGCGGGGTGAGATGAAGGAGATGCGCCGCCTGCTGGAAAGCCGCGGCGGCGAGCGGGAGTCTTAGAGCACGGTGCGATCAAATCGACCCGATTTGATCGAACGGTCGTGCTCTAACTTATTGATTTTTAGAGCAAGTAAATCTGATCAAACGATTCCGTTTGATCAGATATTGCTCTAGGCCGCCGGCCGCTTGGCCAGGGCTTTGCGGATGCGCCGTTTGATCCGGCGGGCCTCGGGCGCCAGGACGTCGTCGCGGGCGTCCAGCAGGTAGGCGTCGAGACCGCCCTTGTGCTCGATGGTGCGCAATGCGTGGGCGCTGATGCGCAGCCGCACGGTCTGTCCCAGGGCCTCGCTGAACACCGACGTCACCTGCAGGTTGGGCAGGAACCGCCGCCGGGTCTTGTTGTGGGCGTGGCTCACGTTGTTGCCGGTCTGCACGCCCTTGCCGGTGAGGCCGCACCGTCTGGCCATGGCTTCGAAGTCCTCTGTCGGTGGTCCCGGCACGCCGCGGCGGCGTGCCGGCGGCCGGATTTGTAAGGGAACCGGCGGCTCTCCGTCAAGGCCGGAGCCGGAATCTTCGGTTGACGGCCACGAGGGGCTTTTCTCGGCGCGCGGTTTGGCGTAAATCCATATCCGTTCTTTAGGGAATTCTAATGGAGGACGCACCATGGAGTGGGCAACGGAGATCACCATAGAGGTTCCGATCCGCAATACGCCGGAGGACCGGCCCTGGGTGATCGACAACTGGGCCAAGGCCAACTGCGACGGCAAGGTCGAGTGCGCCACCGCCCCCGTGGCCAGCCGCGACGTGTTCTGGTGCCGGTTTCGCTTCGAGGACGAGGCCGACGCCGAGAAGTTCCGCGAGAAGTGGGGCCAGTTCGAGCCCAAGTAACCCCGACCCGATGCGGCCGAGCCGTCAGCCCATGGCGGCGCGCAGGTTGTCGTCCAGCTTGTCGAGGAACTGCTGGGTGGTCAGCCACGCCTGATCGGGGCCGATGAGGATGGCCAGGTCCTTGGTCATGAAGCCGCTTTCCACGGTCTCAACGCACACCCGCTCGAGGGTCTCGGCGAAGCGCTGAACCTCTGGCGTGCCGTCGAACTGGCCGCGGTAGAACAGGCCCCGGGTCCAGGCGAAGATGGACGCGATGGGATTGGTCGAGGTCTCCTTGCCCTGCTGGTGCATGCGGTAGTGCCGCGTCACGGTGCCGTGGGCGGCCTCGGCCTCCACGGTCTTGCCGTCGGGGGTCAACAGCACCGAGGTCATCAGGCCCAGCGAGCCGAAGCCCTGGGCCACCGTGTCCGACTGCACGTCGCCGTCGTAGTTCTTGCACGCCCACACGAAGCCGCCTTCCCACTTCAGGGCGGCGGCCACCATGTCGTCGATCAGCCGGTGCTCGTACGTGAGGCCATTGGCGTCGAAGCGGTCCTTGAACTCGGCGTCGAAGACCTCCTGGAACAGGTCCTTGAAGCGCCCGTCGTAGGCCTTGAGGATGGTGTTCTTGGTGGACATGTACACCGGCCAGCCCAGGTCGAGGCCGTAGTTGAAGCAGGCCCGGGCGAATCCGCGGATGGAGTCGTCCAGGTTGTACATGGTCATGGCCACGCCGCCGCCGGGGAAGGCGAACACCTCGCGCTCGATGGGCGCGCCGCCGCCATCGGGCTCGAAGCGCACGGTGAGCTTGCCGGCCCCGGGAACGACGAAGTCGGTGGCCCGGTACTGGTCGCCGAAGGCGTGACGGCCGATGACGATGGGCCGGGTCCAGCCGGGCACCAGGCGCGGCACGTTCTTGCAGATGATGGGCTGGCGGAACACGGTGCCACCGAGGATGTTGCGGATGGTGCCGTTGGGCGAACGCCACATCTGCTTGAGGCTGAACTCCTCCACCCGCGCCTCGTCGGGGGTGATGGTGGCGCACTTGACGCCGACCCCGTACTGCTTGATGGCATTGGCGGCGTCGACGGTGATCTGGTCGTCGGTGGCGTCGCGGCTCTCGATGCCCAGGTCGAAGTACTTCAGGTCGATGTCCAGGTAGGGCAGGATCAGCTTGTCCTTGATGAACGCCCAGATGATGCGCGTCATCTCGTCGCCGTCGAGCTCGACGACCGGATTGGCGACCGTGATCTTCGTCATCCGTCGGTCCTCCCGAAGCGGTGGGGTGGCTGGCGTCCGCCGGGGTGCGCCCCGGGGGCGAGACTAGCTCATCCGGACGGCCGGGACCTTAGGCCGGGCGCACTCACTTGGCAAGCGCGGGCGGGGCCCGGAGGGTGGCGCATCAACAGACGATGATGGAGACCCCGCCTTTCGGCCCATAGGCGACGAGAGTCCGGTCGCGGGTGACGATCGCGTGCCCGTACCGGAGGGCGGTGGCGACGATGATGCGGTCGGCGGGGTCGGGTGGCGGCCGGTCGGGCAGCGAGGCCGAGTCGATGAGGACCTCCGGGGGCATCGGCGCCAGCCGCACGCCGGGCAGGGCGACCAGGCGGTCGAACCAGTCGGCCGTGGCGACGGTCAGCCGGTACCGGTCCTTGGCGACCAGGGTCGCCACCTCCCAGGCCGTGATCGGGGACACATGAACGCCGGCACCCTGCTGGGCCTGGCGGACGGCCTCGCGGCTGGCCGGGCTCATGGGATCGCCGTGGGTCAGCCAAAGGCAGGCGCAGGTGTCCAGCAGGAGCGGGTCAGCCACCCTCGGCGTCCCACCGCTCGCCCGTCGGCGCCGTCAGGTCGACTCCGGGCACCGGCTCCATCAGGTCGGCCAGGGCGCCCCACAACTCGCTGGGCTCTGCCGGGACCGGCACCACCGCGGCCACCGGGCGGCCCCGCTTGGTCAGCACGACGCGCTCGAGCCGGCCGTTGGCCACCCGCTCGATGAGTTCCAGGCACTTGGGCTTGAAGGCGGTCACGCCGAGCACTTCCTCGGCTTCGCGGTTCCGCTTGGCCATCGAATCCACCCATGGTCCATATAATATGGACCATTATAGGTCGCAGATGAAACCGACGCCAGCGCCGTCAAAGATGGCTGGTGAGCACGATCTCCTGGGGCTCCGGTGCCTCGGCGAGGGCGCGGAACACGTCGTCCACGGACCCGACGACCGTGAACAGCTCGGTCACCGCCGGGTGGGCGAAGCCGCCGGCGACGGTGGCGTCCAGCAGGGCCTTGAGCGGTTGCCAGTAGCCGCCCACGTCCACCACCACGATGGGCTTGGCGTGCAACTGAAGCTGCTTCCAGGTGACGATCTCGAAGGTCTCGTCCAGGGTCCCCAGGCCACCGGGGAGGACGACGAAGCCGTCGGCCATCTCGAACATGCGGTTCTTGCGGTCGTGCATGGAGCCGACGATATGGAGGTCGGTGAGCCCGGGGTCGCCGACCTCGTATTTCATCAGGAAATCGGGGATGACGCCGGTCACCTCGCCGCCTGCGGCCAGCACCGTCTCGGCCAGCACGCCCATGAGGCCGATGCCGCCGCCCCCGTAGATCAGGCGGATGCGGCGCTCGGCCATCATCCGGCCGAGCCGGCGCGCCGTCTCTTCGTAGGCCGGGTCGTCCCCCTTGCGGGAGCCGCACAGCACGCACAGCGAGGTGATGTCGGTCATCTCGGGTTCCAACCGCGGGCGGGTGTGTCCGTATAGGGGATCGGTCCCCTTGGCGGAAGTCCTCCGCCGCACCATTTTTGCTGTTGGTTCTGCGGCTGGCACGGAATAATCGCCGCGGCCCCGTGTTCGCCATCCGGGCATCAGGAAACCCAAGGGAGATCATTATGACGGGATTTGTTCGTTTGTTTTCCGCCGCGCTCTGTGTCGCCGCCGTCCTCGCCACCGGGGCCGCCGTCGCCGACGACGAAGGCGCCATCAAGCACCGGCAGGCCATCATGAAGGCGGTGGGCGGCCACATGTCGGCCATGGCCGCCATCCTCCAGGGCCGGGTGCCGTTCAAGGAGGACCTGAAAGGCCACGCCCACGCCCAGGCCGAGCTGGCCAAGATCGCCGAAAAGGTCTTCCCGTTGGGCTCCGACTTCGGCGAGACCGGCGCCAAGCCGGAGATCTGGGCCAAGCCCGAAGAGTTCAAGCAGGCGGTCACCGCCTTCCAGGCCGAGACCGAGGCCCTGGTCAAAGCCGCCGAGGGCGGCGACATGGGCGCCTTCGGGGCGCAGTTCCGCAAGGTCGGCGGGACCTGCAAGGGCTGCCACGACTCTTTCCGGCAAAAGAGGTAAGGCGGGCGCTGTCCCGACCGTGGTGACGGCACGGACAGTGATTGCGGTGGCGGTGCTCATCGCCGCCACCGCCGCCAATGCCGCCGACCCCGACGCCGTGGTGCGCGGCAAGGCGGTGTTCGACGCCGCCGGCTGCAAGGGCTGCCACACCGACGTGGCCGGCAAGGGACCGGCCCTGGCCGGTGGCCGCCGTCTGGCCACGCCCTTCGGCGTTTTCTTCAGCCCCAACATCACCGCCGATCCGGATCACGGCATCGGTCGGTGGAGCGACGCCGACTTCGCCCGCGCCCTTCGCGAGGGCGTCGCCCCCGACGGCGGCCACTATTTCCCGGTCTTTCCGTACACGGCCTACGCCGGCATGACCGATGGCGACGTGCGTGACCTCAAGGCGTACCTGTTCTCCCTGCCCCCGGTGGCGCGGCCCAACCGGCCCCACGAAGTGGGACCGCCGTTCGGCTGGAGGTTCCTGGTCGCCGGCTGGAAGTGGCTCTATTTCGACGGCCCCCCGGTGGCCGCCGATCCGGCCCGGGACGCCCAATGGAACCGCGGCGCCTACCTGGTGCACGTGCTCGGCCACTGCGGCGAGTGCCACACGCCGCGCAATCCGGTGGGCGCTCTGCGCCCGGCCCTGGCCCTGGCCGGTACCCGGCAGGGGCCGGACGGCGGCGCCATTCCCAACATCACCCCCGATCGGGCGACCGGTATCGGCACCTGGGCCGACGCCGAGCTGCGGGCCCTCTTTTCGATCGGCATGCTGCCCGATGGCGATTTCGTGGGCGGCGGCATGGGCGAGGTGGTGGACAACACCACAAGCCGTTGGTCGGCGGCCGACCGCGACGCCGTCATCGCCTATCTGCGCTCCGTCCCTCCGATCCACAACCGCATCGCCCGCGAAAACAAGAAACCCGCCGACGACGAGTGGTAGGTGCCGTTGCTGGCCCGGCCCGGCGGCCCGTGCTAGGCTCCCGCCCGTCCGCCACGCCGACCGCTTCCGATGTCCGACGACGCCGTCAGCCCTCTCTACCGCCGGGTGGCCCGCCGCGATCCCTTCGCCGTCGAGTCCCTGCCCCTGATCGCCCGCTTCTACCGGGCCGGTTATCGGCGGCGGCGGCGCTTCGCCAAGCGTTTCGTGGGACGCCCAGCCGGGGCCCTGTTCCGGTTCGCCTACAAGGTGCTGAAATTGAACGGCCAGGGACGATTCGCCCTTCGTCTCGCCGACGCTGAGAAGCACCTAGCGTTCGACGCGCGCAACATCCAGTACTGCGCTCTCTACATGCCCGAGTTCATGGCCGGCGGCTACGAACCGGAGACGGCGGCCCTGCTCGACGCGCTGGTCGGCGACCGGGACGTGTTCCACGACGTGGGCGCCAACTGGGGCTACTTCGCCCTGTTCCTCGCCGCCCGACCCGGCTTCGCCGGCGCTGTCCACGCCTTCGAGCCCTTTCCCGACAGCTTTCGCGACCTGGAAGACATGGTCAGCCAGGCCGGTCTCGAACAGACGGTGCACTGCCACCGGATCGCTCTCTCCGATGCCGCCGGCCGGCAACCCATGGGCGTCGAGGACGGGGTGATGAGCGGCATCGCGCGGCTGGGCGCCACCGTCGCCGGCCCCGATGTCGATCTGGCCGCCCTCGACGACCTGGACCTGCCGCCCCCCGCCGTCATCAAGGTGGACGTGGAAGGTCACGAGGCGGAGATGCTGGCCGGTGCCGGCCGCATCCTGGCCGAGCACAAGCCGCTGGTGGTGTTCGAGAGCTGGCGCGAATCCGGGCGGCCCCTCGTGACCCTGGAGCCGTTCCGGGTGCTCGGCGATCTGGGCTACGTGTTCTTCCAGCCGGCGTGGGCGGCGCGGGCCGGGGCCGGCGCCTATGCCGTCGCTGATCTGACCGCGGCAGGGGGCCGTGGCCGCGAGGCGGTGCTGGCGCTGATCCCCCTGTGGCCCGAGCAGCGGTTCCTGCTGGCCGATCAGATGAGCGTGCTGGCCTGCCACCGCGACCGCCTGGACAACCTGCGCCGCTTGTTCTCGCCGCAGCCTCCCGACGGGTGACGGCGGGCGGTGCCGCTTGTTCCCTGGCCCGCCGAGGGGTATTAGTTCGGGTGGACCGCCGGTTGGCCGGCGAGGGGGGGGCTGAGCCGGAGTATGCCGTGAACCGCCCGCTGATCATTGCCGTGATCGGAGTCGTGGTCGTCGCCATCGCCATCGGGCTCAATTTCGTGGTGCCTTGGTCGACGGACACGCCGGACAAGGCGTCGGCGCCGCCCGAGGCTGTGACCACGCCGCCGGGCGAAGCCGCCGTCACGGGGCCGGCCGCCCCGGTGTTCGACGTGGTCCGCGTGAGCCCCCGCGGCGACACGGTGATCGCCGGGCGGGCGGTGCCCGGCAGCACGGTGGTCATCAAGGACAACGGCGACGAGTTGGGCCGGGTGGTGGCCGACGAGCGGGGCGAATGGGTGTTCGTTCCCGAGAAACCCCTGGCCGAGGGCGACCGGCAGCTCAGCCTGGAGATGCATGTGGAGGGGAGCGAGCCGGTGCCGTCGGATACCGTAGTGGTGCTGACCGTGCCCGAGGGTGCCGAACAGGCGCTGGCCGTGCAGGTGCCCCGTCAGGGGTCCGGTCCGACCACCGTGATGCAGATGCCGGTGGCCGGCGAAGAGGCCGGCGAGACCTTCAAGCTGACCGTGGATGCCGTCGACTACGACGATGCCGGACGCCTCAGCATCAGCGGCCGGGCCGCCCCCGGCGCCGTGCTGCAGGTCTACCTGGACAACCGCTTCATCGGCAAGGCCAAGGCCGGCGAGGACGGACACTGGATCCACACGCC
The DNA here is from genome assembly GCA_028277795.1 of Rhodospirillales bacterium. Taxonomy (GTDB): domain Bacteria; phylum Pseudomonadota; class Alphaproteobacteria; order Rhodospirillales; family JANQFP01; genus JANQFP01. The sequence goes on along the minus strand of JANQFP010000126.1, from coordinate 34,475 downwards.
GGATGCCGTCGCGCCCCCGGGGCTGTACACCCTGCGGGCCGACCATGTGGACGACCTGGGCAAGGTCCTGGCCCGGGTCGCCTTCCCCTTCGCCCGCGCCGAGCCGCTCACCGCCATGCGTGAGGGAACCTTCGTCGTGGTGCAGCCGGGCAACAGCCTGTGGCGCCTGGCCCGCCGGGTCTATGGCAGCGGGTTCCGCTACACGGTGATCTACGGGGCCAACAAGGACCAGATCGGCGACCCCGATCTCATCTATCCGGGCCAGGTGTTCGTCCTGCCCGCCAACAACGCCAAGAACTAGCGGGAACGGGAGACGTCGTGCCGGAGACCATCCAGATTCCCCGCATCCACCGGGCCGGGTGGCCGTTCATCGGCGTTTTCGCCGCCGTCACCGCCGCGCTGTTCCTGGTCTCGGAGCCGATCGGGCTGGTGGGAGTCGTGCTCACCCTATGGTGCGTGTGGTTCTTCCGCGACCCCGAACGGGTGACCCCGACCCGGCCCGGCCTGGTGGTCGCCGCCGCCGACGGCGTGGTGCAGGCGGTCGACCGGGCGCCGCCGCCGCCCGAGCTGGGCATGGGTGACGCGCCGCGGCCGCGGGTCGGCGTGTTCATGAACGTCTTCGACGTGCACGTGAACCGCATCCCCGTCGACGGCACGGTCGACGCCCTGGCCTATCATCCGGGCCAGTTCCTCAACGCCTCGTTCGACAAGGCCAGCACCCTCAACGAGCGCCAGAGCTTGCGTTTGCGCACGGGCGAGGGGCAGGACCTGGCGGTGGTGCAGATCGCCGGGCTCGTCGCCCGGCGCATCCTGTGCCACGCCACCGAGGGTCAAGCCGTGCGCGCCGGCCAGCGCTACGGCATGATCCGCTTCGGCAGCCGGGTCGACATCTACCTGCCGGACGGTGTCGCGCCCCTGGTGGCGCTCGGCCAGAGGACCGTCGCGGGTGAAACCGTGATCGCCGACATCCGGGCCCAGGAGGCGGCCCGGGAGGGCGAGCGCCGGTAGCCGCCGAGCCCCATGGACAGGTCCCGCCGCCGGCCCCTCAAAGGGCTCCCCATCAACCGGATGATTCCCAACATCCTGACCCTGCTCGCCATCTGCGCCGGGCTCAGCGCCATCCGCTTCGCCCTCATGGAGCGGTGGGAGCACGCGCTGCTGGCCATCCTGGTGGCGGCCATCCTCGACGGCCTGGACGGCCGCATCGCCCGCATCCTCAAGGGCGCCAGCAAGTTCGGGGCGGAACTGGATTCGCTGTCCGACTTCGTGTGTTTCGGCGTTGCCCCGGCGATCATGCTGTACCTGTGGACCCTGCAGTACGCCACCCGTTTCGGCTGGACCGTGGCGCTGCTGTACAGCGTCTGCTGCGCCCTGCGCCTGGCCCGCTTCAACACCGCCATCGACCAGCCCGACCAGCCGACCTGGACGCGCAACTACTTCACCGGCGTGCCGTCGCCGGCCGCCGCCGGGCTGGTCCTGCTGCCCATGATCCTGTCGGCGCAGTTGGGCGAGGATCTGTTCCGCCAGCCCCTGGTGGTGGGCCCGGTCCTGGTGGTTGTGGCGCTGCTCATGGTCAGCGCCATCCCCACGTTCTCGTTCAAGAAGTTCAAGGTACCGCCCCAGTGGGTGCTGCCGACCATGCTGTTCGTCGGCGTCGTCGCCGCCGGCATGGTGAGCGCGCCATGGGCCACCGTGTCGGCGCTGCTGGTGCTCTACGTGGGCAGCATCCCGGTCGCCGTGCGCTCCCACCGCCGGCTGCGGCAGCGCGACGCCGAAGCCGTCGAAGCCCGCAGCACCATCGCCGAGGCCGCCACCGTCGCCGACGACGCCCATCTGCCACCCAACTGAGCGCCGCCGTCCGCGTGGTGTCGGGGCGGCGGCTGGTGTACGCTCGCGCCATGGCGGAGACACACACAGCGCCGGACGCGCTGCCGCGGGCGCCGGCCGAGGCGCGCCGCCCCTCCATCGGCCTCGGCCTGTCGGCGCGGCTGCTGCTGCTCACCGTGTTCTTCGTCATGCTGGCTGAGCTCCTGATCTGGGCCCCGTCCATTTCGCGTTTCCGCAAGGTCTCCCTGGAGGAGCATGTGGCCAAGGGACACCTGGCTGCCCTCGCCCTGGAAGCGACCCCCGACTACATGGTGGACCGGGAGCTGGAGGACGAGCTGCTGCGCCACGCCGAGGCCTACGGCATCGTCCTGCACCGGCCGCAGAGGCACATGCTGGCCCTGAGCCAGGACATGCCGCCCAAGGTGGACCTGACCGTGGACCTGCGCCAGGGCATGTTCCCGATGTGGATCTTCGACGCCGTGGACACCCTGGTGCAGACCGAGAACCGGGTACTGCGGGTGATCGGGGTGTCGCCCAAGGAGCCGGCCACCGCCGTCGAGATCATCATGGACGAAGCGCCGCTGCGCGAAGCCATGTTCGCCTACTCCGGGCGCATCCTGCAGCTCTCCGTGATCATCTCGCTGATCACCGCCGGCCTGGTCTACGTCAGCCTGCACTGGCTGCTGGTCCGGCCCATGCGCCGGGTCACCGCCGCCATGACCGAATTCCGCGACAACCCCGAGGACGATTCCCGCGTCATCGTCCCCGGCAGCCGCACCGACGAAGTGGGCATCGCCGAGCGCGAGCTGGCCGCCATGCAGAGCGACCTGCGCACGGCGCTCCGCCAGAAGTCGCGCCTCGCCGCCCTCGGGGCGGCGGTGGCCAAGATCAACCACGACCTGCGCAACAGCCTGGCCACCGCCATGCTGGTGTCCGACCGGCTGGCCGACATCGACGACCCGGAGGTCAAGCGGGTGACCCCGCGGCTCTATGATGCCATCGACCGCGCCGTCCATCTGTGCAGCCAGACCCTCATCTACGCGTCCGATGCGCGGCCGCGGCTGCGGCCGAGCCTGTTCCACGTGAGCGAGCTGGTGGCCGAGGTGCGCGCCGCCGAGGCCGGCGGCCAAAGCGGGACCACCTTCGAGCTGGTCAACGACGTGGCCTTCGAGGTCGACGTGGAGGCCGACCGCGACCAGCTCGTGCGGGTGCTCGGCAATCTGGTGCGCAATGCCCGCGACGCCGGGGCCGGCCGGGTCCGGGTCACGGCGCGGCGCGAGGCCGGCCGCGTGGTGATGGAGGTGACAGACGACGGCCCGGGCCTGCCGGAGACGGCCCGCGACAACCTGTTCCAGCCGTTCGCCGGGTCGGCCCGCAAGGGGGGCACCGGGCTGGGCCTGGTCATCGCCCGCGACATCGTGCGCGCCCACGGCGGCGATCTGTCGCTGGCCGCCACCGGGACGGACGGCACCACCTTCCGCCTGGAGCTGCCCGACCGGCGCGGTCAGGCCGCTCCGTGACGGACGCCGCCGACCGCCTGCGGGCGCTGCTCGACGGTCCCGGGCTGCTCGTCATGCCGTGCTGCTTCGACGCCCTGTCGGCGCGGCTGATCGAGCGGGCCGGATTCCCGGTCACCTTCATGAGCGGCTTCGCCACCGCCGCGGCGCGGCTCGCCCTGCCCGACACCGGGCTCGTCTCCTACGGCGAGATGGTGGACCACGGGCGGGCCATCTGCGCCGCCGTGTCCATCCCGGTGATCGGCGACGGCGACACCGGCTACGGCAATGCGGTCAACGTCAAGCGCACGGTGCGGGGCTTCGCCGCCGCCGGCTTCGCCGGGGTCATGATCGAGGACCAGGAGTGGCCCAAGCGCTGCGGCCATACGGCCGGCAAGCGCGTCGTGGGGCGCGACGAGGCGGTGATGCGGGTGCGTGCCGCCTGCGATGCCCGCGACGCCTCGGCGGCCGATGGCGGCCCGGCCCCGGTCATCGTCGCCCGCACCGACGCCAACGCCACCCACGGCCTGGACGAAGCCATGTGGCGCCTGCGCGCATTTGCCGACGCGGGCGCCGAAGTGCTGTTCCCGGAGGCGCCGCGGAGCGAGGACGAGATGGCCCGCCTCTGTGCGGCCTGTCCGGGGCCCAAGATGGCCAACATGGTGGAGCAGGGGGTGACGCCGGTGCTGCCCCCGGCCCGCCTGCAAGAGTTGGGCTACACCCTGGCCGCCTACCCCCTGACCCTGATGCTGGCCGCCGTGCGCGCCATGGAGGAGGCCTTAAGCGCGCTCAAGGACGGGCGCCCACCGCCGGGTCTGGCCGACTTCACCGCCCTGCGCGACATCGTCGGCTTCGCCGACTACGACGCCGAGGCCGACCGCTACGCCGTTCCCGGCGATGGCGGTGACGGGGATCAGGAAGGGTTGTGAAACGCTGAGGACGCGGAGTTACGCAGAGGAGGGTTTCTGTGCCGCCTCGCGGCGCATTTCCTCTCCTCCGCGTTCCTCTGCGTCCTCAGCGTTCGGAATCGGCTCGGTCTGCGGCGCGGCCACCATGGGTGGAGGTTACGAAGGCCGGTGTCAGCCGGCTTCGATCATGCTGGGCTCGCAGTACTGGCGGCGGCGCTTGAGCTGGCGGCACAGGGTGGCGGCATCGCCGCGGCTCGCCACCGGGCCCGCCTTGAGGCGGTAGTACACGCCCTTGCCGGGACCCAGGTTGACCCGCGTGATCTGCGGGTCCAGCCCCTGGAGCAGTGTCTTGTGGGCCCGGCGGAGCTGCGACCAGCCGCGTTCCGCCTGCTGGCGCGACCGGTACGAGGCCAGATGGATGCCCGGCTGGGGACCGGCCGGCATGGCCATGGCCTTTGGCTCCGCCATGGCCATGGGCGCCTTCGCCGTCATGGCCGCCGCGGGCGCCGGCATGGGCTCGGGCTGCATGGCCTTCTCGATCTCCGCCCGCTCGCGGGTGTACTCGTCCGACGTGATGTAGCCGCCGTCGCGCAGCTGCTCCAGTCGGCGCACCGCGTCCGCGGCCTCCAGCAGGCCCTGCGGCGGCACGCCCGGATTGGCCACCACCACCGGCGCCGACGGCATCAGCGCGTCGAGGATCATGGACCGCTCGGAGGCGTGCTGGCTCACCGAGATGGCGCGCATCTCCAAGGCCCGTCCGATGGCCCGGAGGCGTCCCGTCACCTGCTCGGTGCTGGGCACCGGCCGGTCGAGCCCGGCGGCGGGCGGCGGCGACGTCAGGGGCAGCAGGGAGCCCACGTTGGCCTGGCGGCGGACGCCGAACTCCTCCTGGGTGATCAGGCCCTGGTCGCGCAGGGCGCGCAGGGTGGTAAACCGCGACACGATGTTGGCGTCGGCGTCGACGAAGCGGGCCTCCATGGGCGCCGTCGCCATCTGGGCCGCCGGTGCCGCCGAGGGCATGGCGCCGGCCGCCGCCATCTGCTCGGTCGGCGCCACCGGGCGTCCGAGCATGGCCGTCCCCGCCGGTGCGCCGGTGACCATGGGCGGGGTGCCGGTGGCCGGCTGCCCGACGCCAGGGGTCAGTTGCCCGGCCGCCGCGCTTTCCATGCCGGGGATCACCGCGCCGCTGTCGAGCAGGGCCAGGTTGACGCTGGCGATCTCGGAGGCGGGCCGGGTGACCAAACTGTTGATGATCACGAACTGCATGTCGGCCGACGGCCGGTTGGCGAGCACCGCCTGATAAAGCTCGCGCGCTTTCACCGTCTGGCCGGTGTTGTGGTAGAGGATGGCCTGGCCGAGCAGGGCCGGCACGTCGTGGGGGTTGGCCTTGAGCGCCTTGACGAAGTGGTTCTCGGCGCGGATGTGGTTGCCCATGGCCATCTCGGCGATGCCCAGCTCGGCGTGGTCGTTCTCCTTGAGCGGGCTGCCGGCCCAGAACTCGGTGGTGAGGATGTCGCCTTCCATGAGCGGCCCGCAGGCGCCGATGCCGACCGCCGCGGCCATGGCAAGGGCCAGGCCAATGTTGCGTTGGGTCACGATGGTCCGCTCCCTTTGCCACCACGGCGGAGCGGCACCGGCTGCGTGACGGCCACGGCCACGCCGCCGCCCCTCCGTGATCGGCCCGTGGGCCGAGACTTACCAGATAATGCACCTCTTTCGCATGGGAGATACTAACATTTGTTTAACCATGGGCCAATTCCCACCCCCGGACTCGGGGTCCGATACCGGCGCGCATCTGAATCGACTCGCGAAGCGCGGTCGTGGCGCGCCGGCAAGCCTGCGCGGCGTTTGAGCGCCACCGCTTTCGCACGAAATGGCCCGGAGGGTCATTTCATTGGCGCGACGGTACGAAGGTGGACTGCAGCACCCCCGATCAGCCGCCATGGCCCCCGGCCGCCGCTGCGGTGAGCGCGCATTCCATGTAGACGACCCGGTCGAGGGGGTTGTCGTAGTAGGCCGGGATGTCGGCGAAGCCCAGGGAGCGGTAGAGGGCCAAGGCGGCATCCAGGTGGCCGAGGGTGTCGAGACGCATGCGCCGGTGGCCCGTGTCCCGGGCCGCCGCCATGACCGCCACCGCCAGCCGCCGTCCGAGGCCGAGGCGGCGCCAGGGCGGGCGCACGTACAGCCGCTTCATTTCGCAGACGCCGGGATCGAGGGGCCACATGCCGACGCCGCCGACCACCGCGTCTCCTTGCCGGGCCAGTAGCAGGATGCCTTGGGGCGGGCCATAGCGGCCGGGCAGCGTGCGCAGCTCGTCCTCGAAGCCCTGGAAGCACAGGTCGACGCCCAGCCAATCCTGGTACTCCCGGAACAGGGCGCGGATGTGGTCCATGTCGGCCGGCCCGACGGCGGGCGCGATGGTGCCCGGCGGCACGGTTTCGATCGGGCTGGCGGTGTCGGTTGGGCACATGGCTACGGGCGACGACGGGGCAGTGCTCGGACCTTAGCGTCAACGGACAGGAGGCGAAATCCGCTCATTGCCCGGAGGCGAAAATAACCTTGCCGAGTGACATCCGTCACAGCGCAAGGGGCCTCGATCGGCCATCCTGTCGTCAGCTCTTAATCCTCTCTTCCCCACAAAACACGCCTGGGCCGGCATTTGCCGGCCCTTTTTTTTGTCGACCGCTCCCGCGGTGGCGGGGCCAGGGAAATAAAGTTTCCGCACCGTGACAGGCGTCACAGCGCGGCGTCGGCATTTGGGGCATGTTGGTCTCGTTATTCCACTCCTCTCTTCCTCAAAAACTTCGGGCCGGATTTCCCCGGCCCGTTTTTATTCCCGATGGTGGAGTCGTCCGGGGTCGTCAGGCGGCCGCCTCGCGGCGGCGTACCAGCCACCAGACGATCACCGCGCCCACCAGTTTGCTGGCCGTCATCGCGATCACGCCGGTTGTCGACAACAGCCCGATTCCGCCCAGGAAGACCACGCTGTCCACCGGCGCGCCGACAGCGCTGGAAAACAGGACCCGCTGCGAGAACGGCCGCTTGGTGAAGGTGTAGACGGCCCAGTCCACCAGTTCGCTGACCAGGAAGGCGGCGGCGCTGGCGGCGGCCACCGCCGGCCCGGCCATGAAGTAGCTGAGCACGGCTCCGACCAGCATGGCCAGCAGGACCCGGTGGCCGATCTCCCGCTGGGCAAAGTCGCGGGCGACGAACACGAAGCCCACCAGCAGCGACACCGGCGGCCACAGGGTGCCGTCGGGGAGGGGAACGAGCGGCACCACCGTGAAGGCGTAGTTCACGGTTACGATGAGGGCGATATAAGTTAGCGTGGAACGCAGCGGCATGGTCGGTCCCCGGGCTCGCCCGGCTCCATAGCACAGGTGCGTTCCCATTGGCGAGGGCACGGTGACGAGGACGCCATGGGCGCCGCCAAGCAGGCCATTCGCGATGAGGCCCATGCCCTCGGCTTCGATGCCGTCGGCTTCGCCCCTGTCGCCCCCGGGCCCCAAGAGAAACGCCATCTCGAGGCCTTCCTGGCCGGCGGCCTGCATGGGGACATGGCGTGGATGGCCGCCAACGCCGAACGCCGCGGCGATCCGCGGGTGTTGTGGCCCGAGGCGCGGACCGTCGTCGCGGTCGGCGCCAACTACACTCCGGCCGACGACCCCCTGGCCGCCCTCGGCCGCCATGACCGCGGTGTGGTGAGCGTCTACGCCCGCGGACGCGACTACCATTATGTGCTCAAGAAGCGGCTGAAGCGGCTGGCCGGCTGGCTCCAGGCCACCTGGGGCGGCGACGTCAAGGTGTTCGTCGACACCGCACCGGTGATGGAGAAGCCGGCGGCCGAGAGGGCCGGGCTCGGCTGGCAGGGCAAGCACACCAACCTGGTGTCGCGTACCTTCGGCTCGTGGCTGTTCCTGGGTGAGGTCTTCACCACGCTTGACCTCGCACCCGATGCGCCAGCCGCCGACCTGTGCGGACGCTGCCGGCGCTGCCTGGATGCCTGTCCCACCGACGCCTTTCCGGCTCCGTACCGCATCGACGCGCGGCTGTGCATCTCGTACCTGACCATCGAGCACAAGGGTCCGATCCCTGAGGCGCTGCGCCCGGCGGTGGGCAACCGGGTCTTCGGCTGCGACGACTGCCTGGCCGTCTGTCCGTGGAACAAATTCGCGCCGCCGGCGACGGAGCCGGCTTTCGCGGCCCGCGACGGCCTCGACGGGCCGTCTTTGGCCGACCTGGCCAGCCTCGACGATGCCGCCTTCCGCGCCCTGTTCTCCGGCACCGCCGCCAAGCGCACGGGCCGCGACCGCATGGTGCGCAACGCGCTGGTCGCCATCGGCAACAGCGGCGACGCAGGTCTGGCGCCGGTGGCCCGCGCTCGCCTCGACGACCCCTCGCCGGTCGTCCGCGACGCCGCCGCCTGGGCCCTGCGGCGGCTTGCAGTCGCCGCTGATTGAGGTATGCGCTCGCGTCATGACCGTCATGTGCGGCGAGCAACCCACCCTTTCGGGGGGTTTCGTTGCCGCCGGCCCCGGCCAATGCTATACTCCCCAATTACAGAGCCCGCTGGAACAACGGGCTCCTTTTACGCCCTCCCTGAGTAAATCTCCCGGGCGCCGAGACGACCGTGGCCGACCAAGACCCACTTCCAGAGACCGTTTCGGTAGCCCTGACCGGAAGCGGCGGTGCCGGCGTGGTGACCGCCGGGCAGATGCTGCTCGAATCGGCTGCCGGCGCCGGTTACTACGGCCTCATGGGCCGCTCCTCCGGCCCCCAGATCCGGGGCGGCGAGTCGGCCGCCTTCCTCCGCCTGAGCCCGCAACCGGTAGCCAATTTCGGCGACGTCTTCGACATCATGATCGCCTTCGACTGGATGAACGTGGACCGCTTCGCCGCCGAGATCCCCCTCGACGGACACAGCTTGGTGCTGTGCGACCCGGACGCCGGGGCGGTGCCCGAGGTCATCGCCAAGAGCGGCGCGCGTTTGGCCGAGGTGCCGCTGAAGGCGACCACCAAGGACATCCCGGGCGGCCGCATCAACATGGTCGGACTGGGCACCGTGGCCGCCCTGATCGGCGTGCCCGAGGAGATCTTGAACGAGACCCTGACCCGGATCCTGGGCCGCAAGGGCGAGGGCGCGGTGACCGCCGGGCTGGCTGCGGCCCGCGCCGGGCTTGCCCTTGCGGGGAGCCTGGAGGCGCCCTGCCGCTTGGCCGCCGCCGGAGGGGGCGGCGACGCCGAGCGCTGGAACGTGAGCGGCAACGAGGGGATCGGCCTGGGGGCGATCCGCGGCGGCGTGCGCTTCGTCGCCGCCTATCCCATCACCCCGGCCACCGACGCCCTTGAATGGCTGGCCCCCAACCTGGAGAACGTGGGCGGCCATCTGGTCCAGGCGGAGGACGAGCTGGCATCTGTGAACATGATCATCGGCGCGTCCTTCGGCGGCGTGCCGTCGCTGACCGCCACCTCTGGGCCGGGTCTGGCCCTGATGATGGAGAGCGTCGGCCTGGCGGTGGCGGCGGAAGTGCCCATCGTGGTCGTCGACGTGATGCGCGGCGGGCCGTCCACGGGCATCCCCACCAAGTCGGAGCAGAGCGACCTCAACGTCGCCGTCTACGGGTGCCACGGCGACGCCCCCCACGTGGTGACGGCGGCCAACTCGGTGGTCGACTGCCTGTTCACCGGCCAGTGGTCGGTGCATCTGGCCGAGTCCCTGCAATGCCCGGTCATCGTCCTGTCCGACCAGTCCCTGGGTCAGAGCCGCGCCGTGGTCGACCGTCCGGCGGACCTGGCGTTCGTGGGCCAGCGCGAGACCGCCGCAGCCCCGGCCGCCGAATACCGGCGCTATGCGGTCACCGCGTCGGGCGTGTCGCCGGCGTCGGTCCCCGGGACCCCGGGCGGCGAGTTCGTCGCCGACGGCCTCGAGCACAACCCCCGCGGCACACCGTCGAGCATGGCCGAGGACCACCTGATGCAGTTGGAGAAGCGCCAGCGCAAGGTGACCGGCTTCGATTACGGCGACCATTGGGCCGCCATCGACGGCAGCGGCGAGCTGGCGGTGATCACCTGGGGATCGTCGACCGGTCCCGCCCGCGAGGCGTGCCGCCGCGCCGCCCAGCGCGGCCTGGCCACCCGGCTGGTCTCCATCCGCCTGCTGGCGCCGGCCCAGGGCGAGAAGTTCGCCGCCGCCATGGCCGGCGTCAAACGGGCCCTGGTGGTGGAACAGACCCACTCGCAGCAGTTCTACCGGTATCTGCGGGCCCACTACGACCTGCCGGACGACCTGCAGGTGTGCCATCACCCGGGGCCGTTGCCCATCCGGCCCGGCGAGATCACCGAACGCCTGATCAACTGGAGCTGACACCATGGATACGACCGCCGCGGCCGAGCCGCTGACCGCCAAGGACTACAAGTCCGACTACAAGCCGGTGTGGTGCCCCGGCTGCGGCGACTTCGGCGTGCTGTCGGCGGTCACCAAGGCCCTCTCGGCCCTCGGGCTGCGGCGCGAGGAGGTGGCCATCATCTCGGGCATCGGCTGCTCGTCGCGCCTGCCCGCCTATACCAGCGCCTACGGCTTCCATGGGGTCCACGGCCGCGCCCTGGCGGTGGCCGCGGGGCTCAAGCTGGCCCGCCCGGAGCTGACGGTGCTGGTCGCCGGGGGCGATGGAGACGGCTTCTCCATCGGCGGCAACCATTTCATGCACGCCTGCCGGCGCAACGTGGACCTCACCTACCTGGTCATGGACAACCAGGTCTACGGCATGACCAAGGGCCAGGCGTCACCGACCACAGCGCCGGAGTGGGAAGGCAGCAAGCTCACCCCCCACGGCACGGGGATCAATCCGTTCGTGCCGCTGGCGGTGGCCTTGGCCGCGGGGGCCAACTTCATCGCGCGGGGCTTTTCCGGCGACCCCAACGGCTTGGCCAAGCTGATCGTCGACGCGGTGCGCCATCCGGGACTGTCGTTCGTCCACATCCTCAGCCCGTGCACCACCTACCGGCCCGAGCAGAAGGACTGGAAGGCGCTGGTCGGCGACGCCGGCGTCGAACCGACCACCGATCCGGGCCGCGCCGGCAAGCGGCTGATGAGCGACGACGGGTTCCGGGTGGGCGTGCTGTATTACGGCAACCGCCCGCCCTACGCCGAGCCGCCGGCGGCGCGGTCGAGTTTGGAAGCTATCGAACAGGCCTTCGCGGTCTGAAGGTCAATCTGCGCCGCCGGACGTGTCGGCGTCGGTGTCGCGGTCGATGAACTCGCCGATCTTGCGGTCGTGCTCTTCCATGTGGTTGAGCAGCCAGTACTTGAGGTACTTGGTCAGCGCTTGGCGCTCCTTCATGCGGAAATGGGTTCCAATGCTCCACACGAAGTCCTCTGCATCGCGCAACGCCTTCTGGTGTTCGGCCTTATGCTCGGCATAGCCGTCGAACCCGATGTTGCGCATCACCTGTTCCTCGTGGACGAAGTGGCGCCGGGTCAGATCCATGAGTTCCTCGTAGGCCTGGCGAAAATCGCTTGCGTGGTCCCTGTCGAGGGACGTGACCAGGCGCTGGTAAGAGGCGACCATCTCCAGGTGATCGGCCTCAAGGGAGACCACGCCGGTGCCGAGCTCGGCAGCCCACGTCAGGCCAAGGGCGATGGCGTTGGTATCTTGAGTAGAAAATTTGTCTATCATGTTCATCCTATGATTTCGCGGGCGGATGGTAGTGAAGTGGGGAGCGGGGGTCAAGCCAGCCCCGCGAAGAAGTTGAGACTGCATCCCGTTCTAATGTATATGTGTAGAGTCGAGGGTTTGCGGTACGGGGGAGCCGCGGGACCATGACTTCGTTGACCGACAAGGACATGACGGTCATCCGGCGGACGCCGGTGTTCGCCGGCATCCCGGATGACTTGCTCGATGCGTTGCTGGCCGAAAGCCACGTCATCACCTGCCCCCGGGGCAAGCTGCTGTTCGTGCGCGGGGACCCGGCGCGGAGCTTCTATCTGGTTCTGTCCGGGTGGGTGAAGGTGTTCCGCGACACCCCCGAAGGCGAGCAGACGGTCATCGCCATCATGCGGCGGGGCGAGACCATCGCCGAGGCGGCCATGTTCATGGGGCGCGACTACCCGGCCAGCGCCGAGGTGGTGGACGACGCTCGGCTGGTGGAGATCCCGGCAGCGGCGCTGGTCCGCCTGATCCGCGAGCACAGCGAGCTGGCCCTCAAGATGCTGGCCGCCGTCTCTGGGCGCCTGCGCCACATGGTCATGCACATCGAGCAGCTCCAGGCCCGCTCGACGCCGCAACGGCTGGGCGAGTTCCTGTTGGGGCTCACCGACGTGCGCTCGGGCCCGGCCACCATCCAGCTTCCCTACGACAAGTCGCTGGTCGCCGCCCGTCTCGGCATGAAGCCCGAGAGCCTGTCCCGGGCCCTGGCCAAACTGCGCAAGGTCGGCGTGTCGACCAACGGCAGCCGACTCGAAGTGAAGGACGTGGGTCATCTGGCCGAATTCTGTCAGGGCGAGGACGCCACGGCGTGACCCAGGCTCAGCCCGGCGCGCCGTCGACGCGCCGCCGCGTGAGCACCGGCCAGTAGACGACGGTGAAGGTCCCGAAGGCGGCGATCCACGCGACTCCCGAGGCGACGCTCCACGTCATGATGTCGCCGGGCAGGGCAGCCGGACCGAGCACCCGCAGCAGCGCCGACACCGTCACCAGCAGGTAGGCGACGACGATGGGGCCGGCGACCACCAGGGGCCGCCCGGTGTGACCCAGGGCGGCCCGCGTCATCACCCCCAGCACCATGGTGCCGACGGCGCCCACGGTCAGGGCATGGAAGGCCGCCGACGCCGGCAGCAGGCCGGCCAGATCGGCCGCCGCCTTGCAGGCGAAGGCCGCGGCCAGCCATCCGTGACCCAGGTGCAGCACCCACAGGATGGGCTGCCCCAGGGTCTTGGCGGTGTGCCAGCGGGCCATGCGGAGCACCAGGAGAACGGCCGCGGCCGCGGCGAGGAGACCGCTGAGAATGCCGCCGCCGGCCAGGTCGGCGATGGCCGTGGCGGCGATGGCGGCCAGGGCCAATCGATCGACGGTGGCCGAGGTGCGCACCTCGATGCCCACGCCAGCCATGCGAAATGCGTTGGCGGTGAAGTTGGGCACGATCCGCCCGCCGATCACCGCCACCATCAACGCCAGCACGTAGCCGGCCAGGTGCAGGCCAAACATGCCCGTACCCGCCGCGCCCATCAGCTCAAGGTGGAACAGCAGATTGGCGGCGACCAGGAGGACCAGGAAAACCGTGAAGGCGAAGTTGCGCCGCTGCCCGGAGGCGAGGATCACCCGGCCGATCACCACCCCGAAGACAACGAGCAGGGCCAAGTCGGCCACGGCCACGAGCGCCGGCGGGAGCACATCGGCGGCCCACATGGCGGCCCGTCCGGCCAGCCACAACGCCACCAGCGCGGCCAGCGGCGCCCCGGTCACGGGCGCGGCGCCGGTCCATGCGGGCACGGCGGTGAGCAGGAAGCCGCAGACGGCGGCGACGGCGAACCCGAACACCATCTCGTGGCCGTGCCAGAGAACCGGCGGCAGGGCCTCGGGCAGCCCGTCCAAGCCGGCCAGCGCGCCCAACCAGGCGGCGACCGACACCGCCCCGTACAAGCCCGCCAGCAGGAAGAACGGGCGCATACCCCGCGCCAGGATGACGGCCAAGCCGGTTTCGGCGGGCGCGGCGGGCGGGACGGCCGTTGGCGGCGGAATGGTGCTCATGATCTCCCGGCCCCCTGACGGAGCACGCTAGCCCGTGCCAAACAGCACCGCTTTGATGGCGGTCAAAGGCGACCGCCGATGGTGCCCCTTGACCGGCGGCCGGTGCCGCACTACCCCTGTGGTCCGCCCCCCAATCCCGTGGGCAGAGGAGGACCCGCCATCCCATGATAACCCGCCGCCGCATCGCCGTCATCGGCGCCGCCGTCGTCATCCTGAGCGCGGCGGCGGCTGCGGACCGGCAGCCGGGCGACGTATTCCGCGACTGCCCGGAGTGCCCGGAGATGGTGGTCATCGGGGCCGGCTCGTTCGTCATGGGCAGCGACGGCCGCCACCGCCACGAACGGCCCGCCCATCCGGCCGCCATCGTCAATCCGTTCGCCATGGGCCGCTACGAGGTGACCTTCGACGAGTGGGCCGCTTGCCACGAAGCCGGCGGGTGCGCGCGCATGCCCGACGACCACAAATGGGGCCGCGGGCGGCGGCCGGTGATCAACCTCACCTGGCCCGAGATGCAGACCTACGTCCGCTGGCTGTCGGAGCGGACCGGCGCCGTCTACCGGCTGCCCAGCGAGACGGAGTGGGAGTATGCGGCGCGGGCCGGCTCGGACACCGCGTTCTGGTGGGGCGACGAGGTCGGCGACAACCGGGCCAATTGCCGCGACTGCGGTAGCGAATGGAGCAAGAAGGGATCGGCCCCGGTCGGCTCGTTCGAGCCCAACCCCTTCGGCCTCCACGACATGCATGGCAACGTGTGGGAGTGGACCGAGGACTGCTGGAACCCGACCCACCACGGGGCACCGGCCGACGGCAGCCCGCGCCTCAACGGCGACTGCAACAAGCGCGTCATGCGCAGCGGGTCGTGGTACTACTTCAGCAAGAACTCGCGGTCGGCATGGCGCTTCTACAACGATGTGCGGGTGAAATCCTACAACATCGGATTCCGCGTCGTCCGCGACCTGCCGTGACCGACGGGGCGACCGCCGGCGCCGACACGGGGCCGGCGCCGGGCGAGTCGGTCGGAAGACGCGCCGGCCCTACTTGGTGGCCAGGGCGCGGGCGAGCTGGCTCAGCGCTTCCTGATGGCGCTCGCTGGCGATCTGCGAGAAGTTGCGGGCCAGCTCCAGGCACATGCGCTGGCGCACCGGCAGCTCGTCCTCGGCCGAACCGCCCCCCAGGCCCTCGTAGAAGTAGCTGACCGGCACCCGCAGCACCTGGGCGATCTCATAGAGGCGCCCGGCGGAGATGCGGTTGATGCCCCGCTCGTACTTGTGGGCCTGCTGGTAGGTGACCCCGATCATGTCGGCCATCTGCTGCTGGCTCAGTCCGAGCATGATGCGGCGCTCCCGAATGCGGCCGCCGACATAGCGGTCCGTATCGGTGGCGCGGTTGGCAGTGACGCCGCCGTTCTCGACGGGGCCGATCTTGTACATGGTCCTAGACATATCTATGAGCCTCCACGGTGGTATCTCTGTTCACGTTGCATTCACCCCCCGGGATTGATGAGCCGATCTGACTGGTGCGTCTCCGCCCCGATAGCCCGTCGCCAAGGTCCCATTTCACGGCAGGCGACGGAGAAGGGGGCCCTTCCACACCCTCGGCTGAGCTTCAGACCAAGTCCCTCTCAACTTCCTTGCCGCAAGAATCCATCAAAAACAAACGGATAACCCAGAAAAGCCGGGGCGGCGCCCACAAAAACCCGAAACGCTTGTGTAATACGACGGATGGTATAGGCGTTTCGTTATATTCCCTATGGGTTGGCGATACATAGGGCATCGCCGAGAACAATTCAAGGGAAAAACGCTTAATCCGCTAATTGCTTTGGTACTGCCCAACCCTGGGCGCACAGCCGTTTTGCGCCTTTGCCGGCCGCATCCGGGCGCCCCGGCGCACCCGGAAGTGACACCGGAGGAGAATACGCGGATTGTCCATCGGAACTTCGGAAATTACGATTCCGGCGTCCGCCTCCTCGCCCTGTCGCGAATCGCTCTCAGGACGAACAGCGAACCCAGGGCACGGATCACCCGTCCGCGCCCAGAGCCACGAGCGCGGTGCAGAGGCCTATGATTGGAGACCGAAACCGGGAGCGGGACCGGATTCGCGCCCCGGCGCGATCGGCTCAGCCGGTGCGCTTGCGGCCGGTGAGCTCGTCCAATTGCTTCTGCATCTGGTCGAGCTTGTTGCGCAGGTCCTCGATTCGCTCCTCGGCACGGACCGGCCCGGGCCGGTCGTCGTGCTCGCCGGCCTCGCGTTCCGCGTAGAAGGGAGCGAACATCTTCATGGCCGATTCGAAGAAGGCCACGTTCTGCTTGCTCACCTCCTCGAACTGGTTGAACGGCATCAACCCGTCGAGGGCCTCGCGCATGTATTGGCGCATCTGCTCCTGATTCCGGGCGAAGGACTGCATGGTGTAGTCCAGGTACCGCGGCACCAGCGCCTGGAGGCTGTCTCCGTAGAAGCTGATCAGGTGTCTGAGGAAGCTGATGGGCAGCAACGCCTGCCCCTTGTTCTCCTCCTCGACGATGATGTGGGTGAGCACGCCGCGGGTGATGTCCTCGCCGGTCTTGGCGTCGTAGACGACGAAGTCGATGCCGTCCTTGACCATCTGCGCCAGGTGGTCGAGGGTCACGTAGCTGCTGGTCGCCGTGTTGTAGAGACGCCGGTTGGCGTACTTCTTGATGGTGATCGGCGTCCGCTCACGCGCAGGAATCTGTTCGGCCGGTGCGCTGTTCGGCATGTCAAACTGCTCCATCCCCCTCCCTGCACCGTATCATTGGTAGCACAAAAAACCCGCGTGGAAAATGTTGCGTTGCGAAAAATGCACGCCGCCGCAAGCGGACGATTCAGGGACAATTTGCGACCCATTAGGTCATTGACTCGCCGAAGCCATTTTGCGTTTGCGAAAAACGCTCTTTCTTCCCGCGTTAATTAAATGTAAATTGCAAAACCATTGGTCATCCTCGATCGGCCCACACGACCCGGGCGGCAACGCAGGCCCGGGTCGCGGCCGTAAGGAGTTCGTGAACATTTCGGAGCGCGGTGAGGGAACGGCATGGACATCAAGAAAGTTGGCATTATCGGAACGGGCACCATGGGTGTGGGGATGGCGCAGGTGTGCGCCCAGGCGGGCATTCCCACCGTCGCCGTGAAGGCGACCCCCGGCACGCCGGAACGGGCCCAGGCCGGCCTGGAGAAGTCCCTCGCCAGGATGGTCGAACGCGGCAAGATGGAGGCCGCGGAGAAGGACGCCATCGTCGGACGGATCGCCTTTACCACCGACGAGGGTGCTGTCGCCGACTGCGACCTGGTCATCGAATCCATCATCGAGGACCTGGATACCAAGAAGGCCCTGTTCAAGCGCCTGGAGGGCGTGTGCACGCCGGACGCCCTGCTCACCACCAACACCTCGACCCTGTCGGTGACCTCCATGATGGCCGTCTGCGAGCACCGCCAGCGGGTGGCCGGACTCCACTTTTTCAACCCCGCCCCGGCCATGGCGCTGGTCGAGATCATCCACGCCTTCGAGACCTCGGAGAGCACGGTCCGCGCCCTTGAGGCGTTCTGCAAGGAGATCGGCAAGGACCCGGTCATCGTCCAGGACACCACCGGCTTCATCGTCAACCGGCTGCTGACGCCCTACCTGCTCAGCGCGGTGCGGCTGCTGGAGCGGGGCACCGGCGACATCGAGGGCATCGACCACGCCATGATGTCGGGGGCCGGCCACCCCATGGGGCCGTTCGCCCTGGCCGACTACATCGGCCTCGACGTGGTCAACGCCATGGCGCAGAACATCTACAACGACGCCCGCACCGACCACCACAACCCGCCGCACACCCTGACCCGCCTGGTCGAGCTGGGCTATCTGGGCCGCAAGACCGGCAAGGGCTTCTACGACTACTCGTCCAAGCCGCCGACCGCGAACCCGGCGCTCAAGCACCCGATCTCCTGACGCCAGCCACGCCGGGCGCCGACCGCGGCGCCCGTTGCGCGATCACCTTCGCCCCCTTATCCCTGGTCCCGGGATAAGGGGGTTTTTCATGGGTCCTGGCATGACACGGACGCATCACCGTGGACGCGCCACCCTGATCGGGTTCTCGGCGGTGCTCATGTGGGCGACCCTGGCGCTGCTCACCACCCGGACCGCCGGGGTGCCGCCGTTCCAGCTTGTGGCCATGGCATTCACCGTCGCCTTCGCCCTGGCGCTCCTGAAGTGGCTGGTGGCCGGCGAGCCCATCGGGCAACACCTGCGCTGGCCATGGCCCGCGTGGCTGCTCGGAGTGGGCGGCCTGTTCGGCTACCACTTCTTCTACTTCGTGGCGCTGAGCAATGCGCCGCCGGTCGAGGCCAGCCTGATCGCGTACCTATGGCCGCTGCTGATCGTGCTGTTCTCGGCGCTGCTGCCGGGCGAGGGGCTGCGCTGGTGGCACCTGGCCGGCGCGGTGGCCGGCTTTGCCGGCACGGTGCTGCTGGTCACCGACGGCGGCCGGGTTGCCTTCCGGGCCGATTACGCCTTGGGCTACGCGATGGCCCTGGCCTGCGCCCTCACCTGGTCGACCTATTCGGTGCTGAGCCGGCGCTTCGCCCATGTGCCGACCGACGCCGTGGGCGGGTTCTGCGGGGTCACGGCGGTGCTCGCGGCGCTTTGCCACCTGGCCGTCGAGCCCACGGTGTGGCCGCAGGGGGGCCAGTGGCTGGCCGTGCTGGGCCTGGGCCTGGGGCCGGTCGGCGCCGCCTTCTTCGCCTGGGACGTCGGGGTCAAGCACGGCGACATCCGGGTGCTCGGCGCGTCGGCCTACGCGGCGCCCTTGCTGTCCACGGTTCTGCTCATCGTCTTCGGTCAGGGACAGGCCACCTGGGTGGTGGCGGCGGCCTGCGCCCTCATCGTCGGCGGTGCCGCGTTGGCCGCCCGCGGCCTGATGGGCGCGCGGCCTCAAAGCAATATCTGATCAAACGGAATCGATTGATCAGTTCTGCTTGTTCTAGGAAATCAGAACCGGGGTCTTCCGGAGCCACTCGTCGGAGTCGATCTGGCGGACGAGGAAATCGGCCACGTCGGCTCGCGAGATGAAGCCGGTCCGCCATTCACTCGGGTCCCCCAGGATCCGATAGTCACCGGTCTTCGGTCCGTTGGTCAGGATGCCGGGGCGTGCGATCACCCAGTCCAGCGTGCTCCTCCGGACGATGATTTCCTGCACGTCCTTGTCGTTGTAGGCGTGTCTCAGGAACAGGTTGAACGCCACGAGGTAGAGGATGTTGCCGTGATCGCGGCTGTCGCCGGCCCCGAAACCGGTCAGGCAGATCAGGCGCCTGATCCCGGCCGCTTCCATGGCCGGGACGAGAATCGCGGTCGAGTCCGAGAACAACCGCACCGGTTTCAGGATCATGTCCGGCCCCGCCGCCACACCGAGTGCCTGAACGACCGCATCCACGCCGTCGAGGGACTCTCGCACGGCTTCGGCGTCCAGCGCGTCGCCCGCCCGCGTCTCCAGGTCCGCGTGGTCGAGGGGAATGGCGTCGGCCGAGCGCGCCATGGCCCGCACCCTATGGCCGGCCATCAGGGCCTGCTTGACCGTTTCGAGCCCGATCCCCCGGCTTGCCCCGATTATCAAGACGTGTGCCATGCCGCTTTTCCGTTTCGGGTTGTCGGCCCGCCCGACCGATGCCTGTTTCCGGTTCGCGCCTCTATCCTAGGTGGGATCGCGCGGCACCGTTTCGACCATCGAAGCCCGCGCCGCGAAACGGTCGTACCAGGCGGTCAGTGCCGGGTGGTCTCGGCGCCAGTCCAGGTCGGTGATGCGGAAATCCACATAGCCCAAAGCGCAGCCGACGGCGATGTGGCCGATCGTGACCGCCCCGCTCAAGCCCGCGATCTCGTCCTCCAGGTAGGCGACGGCGCGGCCGATCGCGGTCTTCTGGCGATCGATCCAGGCATCGGAGCGTTCGCCGTCGGCGCGCTTGCGCTCCAGGAAGCAGGCCACCGCCGCATCGACGATGCCGTCGCCCAGTGCCTGGAGCTTCAGCGCCTGCCACCGCGCCCCGCCCGACGGCGGGACCAGCTTCGCGCCGTCGTGCAGGCTGTCCAGGTATTCGCACACGACCGGGGAATCGAAAAGCACTTCCCCGCCATCGGTTATCAAGGTCGGGATCCGGCCGAGGGGATTGGTTTCGCCGATGTCGGTGGCCGGGTCCCAAACGTTGGTGGGAATGCGCTCGATGCGATCGTGCAACCCGGTCTCGTGGGCGGTGACGGTAACCTTGCGCGTATAGGGGGACGTGGGCGACCAGCGCAGCTTCATGGCATCCTCCGGATCAACGTCCCGGCCGCCTTGGGTCACGGCGGCGGCCGGTGCTCAAAAGCGGTCCTTGCGGCTGCGGATTTCCGCGAACACGGACACCGCGTCACGGCCGGCCAGGCCGGCGGCAGACTGCAGGGCCGGGTCGTCGGCCCGCAGGAACGGGTTGGCGGCGCGCTCCATGGCCATGGTCGACGGCACCGTCGGCTTGCCGGCCTCGCGCAGGGCCAGGACCTCGTCGGCCCGCGCCTGGAGGTCGGGGTTGTCGGGCTCCACGGTGAGGGCGAAATCGGCGTTGGCGTTGGTGTACTCGTGGGCGCAGTAGACCCGGGCGTCATCGGGCAGCGCCCGCAGCTTTCTCAGGCTCGACCACATCTGTCCGGCCGTCCCCTCGAACAGCCGCCCGCAGCCCAGCGAGAACAGGGTGTCGCCGCAGAACAGGGCGAACGAGTCGGCGAACCAGTAGGCGATGTGGCCCCGGGTGTGGCCGGGGACGTCCAGGACCTGGGCCGTATGGGTCCCCAGCTCGACGATGTCGCCGCCGCTCACGGCGACGTCGATGCCGGGGATGCGCCCGGCGTCGCTGCGGCCGCCGACGATGGTGCAGCCGGTGGCCTTCTTGAGCTCCAGGTTGCCGCCCACGTGGTCGCCATGGTGGTGGGTGTTGAGCACGTGGGTGAGGCGCCAGCCCAGGCGATCCAGGGCCGCCAGCACCGGCGCCGCCACCGCCGGGTCCACGGCGGCGCAGGCGCCGCCGGCCGGGTCGCGGGCGAGATAGACGTAGTTGTCCGTCAGCACCGGGATCTGGTGGATGTCCAGGGGCGCCATGGGCCGAGTCCTCGCGGTCGGGCGCCGTACACTACCACTGCCGCCCCGCCCTGGGCTACAGTCGCCGCCATGTGGAACGACGTGGTCGATCTCAGGGATTTCTACGTCAGCAGCCTGGGCCGGGTGGCGCGCCGCATGATCGCGCGCCAACTCCGCTCGGCCTGGTCCGACGTGCACGGCATGGCCGTCCTCGGCCTCGGCTACGCCACCCCCTTTCTCCGCTCGTTCCGGGGCGAGGCGGAGCGGGTGCTCGCGGCCATGCCGTCCTCCCAGGGCGTGTTGGCGTGGCCGGCCGACGGTCGCCGGCTAACCACGTTGACCGAAGAGCAGAACCTGCCCTTCCCCGATCTGTCCATGGACCGGGTGCTTCTGGTGCACGCCTTCGAACGCAGCGAGCGGGTGCGGCCCATGATGCGCGAGGTGTGGCGGGTGCTGGCCGGCGGCGGCCGCCTGATGGTGGTGGTCCCCAATAGGCGCGGCATGTGGGCCCACTTCGAGCGGACCCCGTTCGGCCATGGCCAGCCGTACACCGAAGGACAGCTCTCACGGAGCCTGCGCGAGCTCATGTTCACGCCGCTCGAGTCCCATTCCGCGCTGTACGTGCCGCCGGTGCGCTCGCGGATGATCCTGTCGTCGGCGGGGGCGTGGGAGGAGTTGGGGCTGCGCTGGTTCACCACCTTCGCCGGGGTGATCATGATCGAGGCCACCAAGCAGCTCTATGCCGGCCAAACGGAGGCCGCGGCGGAGGCCGCCTACATCCCCCTCGCCCACCGCAACCCGGGGGCATCGGTGCGATGATTGGGCGTTCTTTCAGCGGCGAAGCAGGAAAACCGCCTGCTCGCCGAACAGGTTGGCGGAGAACAGGGCCGTGCGGATGCGCCGCTGGGTGCCGTTGTGATCCAGCGAGATGCTGCGCTCGATGGTGATGCCCACCTCCTCGCACAGGGCCACGAAATCCTTGATTGTGCAGAAGTGGATGTTGGGCGTGTCGTACCACTGGTAGGGCAGGGTCTCGCTCATCGGCATGCGGCCGTGCAGCAGCAGGTAGAGCCGCAGCCGCCAGTGAGCGAAGTTGGGGAACGACACGATGGCCCGCCGCCCGATGCGCAGCAGTTCCTCCACCGCCGTCCGCGGGGCATGCATGGTCTGCAGGGTCTGGCTCAACACCACGTAGTCGAAGGCCTGGTCCGGGTAGTCCTTGAGGTCGGTGTCGGCGTCGCCCTGGATGACCGACAGGCCGGAGCCGACGCAGGCGTTGACCCCCTCCCAGGTCAGCTCGATGCCCCGGCCGTCCACCTGCTTGAAGTGGACCAGGTAATCCAGCAGCGCTCCGTCCGCACAGCCGACGTCGAGGACCCGTGACCCGGGCTCGATCATGTCGGCGATGATCTGCAGATCGACGCGGATGTCCTTGCGCCGGGCATCGGCCGCCATGGCCGGGGTTCCCTACGAGGCCGCCCGGGGCAGTCCCCGGTGCTCTGCCGCCCCGTTGATGAAGCCGCGCAGCACCCGATGGAACTCGGGCTCGTCGAGCAGGAAGGCGTCGTGGCCGGAATCGGAGACGATCTCGGCAAAGCTGACGTTGGCGGCGACCGCGTTCAGCGCGTGGACGATCTGGCGGCTTTCCGCCGTCGGGTACAGCCAGTCGCTGGTGAACGAGATGACGCAGAACCGCACCGGCGTGTCGCGGAAGGCGTCAGCCAGGACGCCGCCGTAGGCGGCGGCCATGTCGAAGTAGTCCATGGCGCGGGTGATGTAGAGGTACGAGTTGGCGTCGAACCGCTGGACGAAGGCATGCCCCTGGTGGCGCAGGTAGCTCTCCACCTGGAAGTCGGCATCGAAGCCGAACGTGACCACGTCGCGGTCCTGCAGGCGGCGGCCGAACTTGCGGTGCAAGGCTCCTTCCGACAGATAGGTGATGTGGGCCGCCATGCGGGCCACGGCGAGGCCGCGATGGGGGTGGCGCCCCTCGCTCAGGTAGTCGCCGCCGCACCAGTCGGGGTCGGCCATGATGGCCTGGCGGCCGACCTCGTGGAAGGCGATGTTCTGCGCCGAGTGGTGGGCCGCGGCGGCGATGGGGACGGCGGCGAACACCCGGTGGGGGTAGGTGGCCGCCAAGTCCAGCACCTGCATGCCGCCCATGGACCCGCCGATGACCATGAACACCTGCTCGATGCCCAGGTGGTCGAGAAGCATGGCCTGGGCCCGCACCATGTCGGCGATGGTGATGACCGGGAAGTGGAGGCCCCACGGGCGGCCCGTCGCCGGATCGTCCTCCCGCGGGCCGGCGGTGCCCATGCAGCCGCCCAGGATGTTGGCGCAGAGGACGAAGAAGCGGTCGGTATCCAGGGGCTTGCCCGGACCGACCATGAGGTCCCACCAGCCCGGACCGCCGGTCACCGGATGGGGCTCGGCGACGAACTGGTCGCCGGTGAGGGCGTGGCAGACCAGGATCGCGTTGGAGCGCTCGGCATTGAGGCGGCCATAGGTCTGGTACGCGACCGGGAAATCGGCCAACTCGACGCCGCAATCGAGCCGCAGCGGTCGCTCCCGGCCCAGCATCACCCGATGGCCCGGCAACTGCCGGCCGTTGGGCGAGCTGGCGATATGGGGTTGCGTCGGAGTCATGCCCGCGTCCCGGCCCCGTGCGGCGGCTTGTGGAAAGGGGCAATTGCTATGAACCGGGCCTGGGAGTGTCAACGTTTTCTTTGATTTTGGCGGACCATCCCAGTATCACTATGCCGCCCTGGCAGTGCCGAACGCGAACCCCCGGCCGACCGACAAGTAAACATTAAGGTGCTCGGACCCCCATGAGCGCGGAAAAGTCATTGGAAGCGCTGCGGCGCGAAATCGACGCCATCGACGATGCCATCCACGACCTGATCATGAAACGCACCCAGGTCGTCGAGAGGGTCCGGGACGTCAAGCGCAACGACGCGGTCAAGATCCGCCCGGCGCGCGAGGCGGAGATCCTCTACCGGCTGGTCGCCCGCCACCAGGGCCACTTCCCGAAACGCGAGCTGGTGCGCATGTGGCGCGAGATTATCGTCGCCACCCTGTCCTTCGAGGGACCGTTCTCGTTGGCCGTGTACGCGCCCGACGAGGGCTGCGACTACCGGGACCTGGCCCGCGACCAGTACGGGTCGTTCACCCCCGCGACGCCCCATGTCTCGGTGCGCCGGGTCATCGAGGCGGTGGGCCGTGGCGAGGCGACTGTGGGCATCCTGCCGGTGCCGACCCAGGGTGACCAGGACCCGTGGTGGCGGCATCTGGTCAGCACCGGCCCCGAGGTGCCCCGGGTCATCGCCCGCCTGCCCTTCACCGGGCCGGGCCGGGAACGCCGCACCCGCCCGGAGGCCCTGGTCATCGCCGGCGCGGCACCGGCACCCACCGGCCGCGACCGCTGGTTCCTGGCGGTGGACGCGGAGCGCCGCATCGGCCTCAACCAGATCGGCGCCGCCCTTGCCGACGCGGGGCTGCCCCCCGTCTTCTCGGCCCTGTGGCACGAGCCGCTGGAGCCCGGCGTGTGGCTCTACCTGGCCGAGGTGGAGGACTACGTCGGTGGCGAGGACGGCCGCATCGGCATCTTCCTCGACGCCCTCGGCAAGCCGGTCAACCGGGTGGTGCCGCTGGGCGGTTATGCCGTCCCCTTCACCGAGGGCGAGTTGAACCGATGACCGCCCCCGTCCCACGCCCCGGAATCATGGACATCACGCCTTATGTAGGCGGCGAGTCGGTGGTGCCCGGTGTCCAGCGTGTCATCAAGCTGGCGTCCAACGAGAGTGCCCTCGGGCCCAGCCCCTTGGCCGTCGAGGCCTACCGCCGGCTGGCCTCGGACCTGCACCGTTATCCCGACGGCGCCTGCACCGAGCTGCGCCACGCGCTGGCCGCCCACCACGGCCTGGATGCCGCACGCATGGTGTGCGGCGCCGGCTCCGACGAGATCATCGGCCTGCTGGCCCGCGCCTACACGGGGCCGGGCGACGAGGTGCTGTACACCCGGCACGGTTTCCTCATGTACCCCATCGCCGCGCGCACGGCCGGGGCGACGCCGGTAGCGGCGCCCGAGACCGACCTGACGGCGGACGTGGACCAGTTGCTCGCGCACGTCACGGAGCGGACCCGCATCCTGTTCCTGGCCAACCCCAACAATCCCACCGGCACCTACCTGCCGCGGGCCGAGTTGGACCGCCTGCGGGCCGGTCTGCCGGACCAGGTGTTGATGGTTATCGACGCCGCCTACGCCGAGTTCATCGACCGCGACGACTATGCCCCCGGTACCCATCTGGTGGACGCCGGCGACAACGTGGTGATGACCCGGACGTTCTCCAAGATCTACGCGCTGGGCGGCGCGCGCTTGGGCTGGGCCTATTGCCCGCCGGTCATCGCCGACGTGCTCAACCGGGTGCGCAACCCCTTCAACGTGTCGGCGCCGGCCCAGGCGGCGGGCTTGGCGGCACTGTCCGACACCGCCTTCACCGAGCAGTCGCGGGCCCACAACGACACCTGGCTGGCCTGGACCATCGAGCAGGTGCGGGAGCTGGGCCTGGAGGTGCCGCCCAGCGTCGGCAATTTCCTGCTGGTGCGCTTTCCCGCCAACGGCGGGCGCGACGCCGGCGCCGCCGACGAGTTCCTCAAGAGCCGCGGCATCATCGCCCGGCGCATGGGCGGCTACGGCCTGCCCGACGCGCTCCGGGTCACCGTCGGCCTGGAGGACGAAATGCGCGCCTTCGTCGAGGCGGTGCGGGAATTCACGGCGTGAGCTCCGGCGACGGGCCCCTGTTCGGCCGCGTGGCCCTGATCGGCATCGGCCTCATCGGCTCCTCCCTGGCCAGGGTCATGCGCCGCGACGGCCTGGCCGGGCATATCGCCGTGTCGTCGCGTACCCGCGCGACCTTGGACAAGGCGACGGAGCTGGGCTTGGCCGACAGCGTCACCCTGGACAGCCGGACCGTGGTCGACGGCGCCGACCTGGTGGTCGTGTGCTCGCCGCTGGGCACCTACGCCGACATCGCCGCCGACATGGGGCCGGCCCTCAAGGAGGGCTGCATCGTCACCGACGTGGGGTCCGTCAAGCAGGCGGTGGTCCGCGACCTGGCGCCCCACATGCCGGACGGCGTGCACCTGGTGCCCGGCCATCCGGTGGCCGGCACCGAGCATTCGGGCCCGGAGGCCGGCTTCGCCGAGCTGTTCGACGGCCGCTGGTGCATCCTGACGCCGCCGCCGGGCACCGATCCGGACGCGGTCGAGCGGATGGTCGAGCTGTGGCGGCGGGCCGGCATGATGGTCGACGTCATGGACGCGGCCCATCACGACATGGTCCTGGCCATCACGTCGCACCTGCCGCACCTGATCGCCTACACCATCGTCGGTACCGCCACCGACCTCTCCGATCACCTCAAGGCGGAGGTGTTCAAGTACTCGGCCGGCGGCTTCCGCGACTTCACCCGCATCGCGGCGTCGGACCCGGTCATGTGGCGCGACGTGTTCCTCAACAACAAGGACGCCGTCCTCGAGATGCTGGGCCGCTTCAGCGAGGACCTGACGGCCCTGCAGAGGGCCATCCGCTGGGGCGAGGGGGACAAGCTCTACGACCTGTTCACCCGCACCCGCGAGATCCGCCGCGGCGTCGTCGAAGCCAAGCAGGCGTAGAGAGCGCCGCGGCCGTTACATAGGGAGCCCGGCCCGCTCGTAGGCGCGCTCCCATATGGCGTCCAGGTCGTCGTCGAACACCAGGTCCGGATCGGCCGGCGCGGTGATCCAGTCGCCGCGGGCGACCTCGCCCTCGAGCTGGCCCTTCCCCCAGCCGGAATAACCCAGGGCGAACAGGCTGCGCCGCGGTCCGCTGCCCTCGGCAATGGCCTTCAGCACTTCGAGGCGCGAGGTCAGCGCGATGGAGCTGTCCACGGCCGCGCGCATGGTCCCCGGGCCTTCGTAGTCGCTGGTATGGAGCACGAAGCCGCCGCCGGGCTGCACCGGGCCGCCGTAGTGGATGCGGATGTTGCCGCTGACACCGTCGGCCTCCACGCCGAAGCCCTCCAGCAGGGCGGCCAGGGGGCCGCTGCCGTAGAGGCGGTTGATGACCAGCCCGAACGCCCCGTCGGCATTGTGGGAGAGCAGGTAGATCACCGTGTGCGAGAAATTGGGATCCGCCAGCTTGGGCGTCGCCACCAGAAGCTGGCCGGCATGATAGGGCCCGTAGGCCGGTCCGTAGGCTTTCCCGTCCCGGGCCGACAGCGGCGGGGCAAGGCAGGCGGCCACCAGTACAAAGGCCGCGGCGGCAATCGCGATGCGGGCCCTCATGATAGCGCATCCTATCAAATTCCGTGCGCCGGGACCAATGGCGGCCGATCGCGAGTGGTTGAGACCGGTCTGCCTCAGGGGGTGGGCGCGCCCGTGTCGTCGGCCGTGGACCAACGGATGGCCGGAAGCTGGGTCAGGAGCACCGGCCCCGCATAGAGCCGGCGCTCCTGCAGGGTCAACGGCGTGCTGAGCACGGCCGGCCCGCCGTCCTCGGGCATCTTGGCCAGCACCCCCAGCACCAGCTTGGCGGTGACCGCGTCCCGTCCGCGCATCACCCCCCGCTCGCGCAGGGTCTCCACGGCCTGAAAGAAGCCGCGAATGCGGGCGGTGAACGCCCCCACCGGCTGGATGGCCTCGTCCACGGCCACGGTGCCGCTGGCTTCCACGGCCAGGGGACCGTAGGCCAGGTCGAAGCGCGTCACCTCCACCGTGCCGCCGTCGTCGCGCCAGGCGACCAGGGAGTCGGGCCACGGCCCCGGGGGCAAAGTGCCGAGCAGGGTGGCGTCCAGGATCAGACGTTTGAGCCGGCGGCCGAGGGGCGGCGCCTCGCCGCCGGAAAACTCCAGGTCGTCGGCCTCGACCGCCAGGTCGTAGGTGGGGCTGGTGTGCTTGGGGCGGCCGGGATCGTGCGGGGTCACCGCCACCTGCAGGCGGTCGACGGCCAGAGACCGGTCGTCGCCCAACGAGGCGTCCAGGCCGGCCACCTGCACGGTGCCTCCGGACCACGGCGCGTCGGCCATGGGGAACTCCGCCTCAAGGGTCCGCGCCTCGGCCACCGCGACCACCAGGCCATCGCCCGTGTCCATCTCGATGCGGTGGAGCCCGGGCAGCCGGATGGTCATCCGTCCCGGGCTCCATGGCCGGACGGTGGCGACCACTTGCTCTCCCTCCCAGAACCATCCGCCCTCCTCGGGCGGCGGACCGTAGGTGGGCGCATCCACGGTGAAGCGCAGACGGAGGGGGAAGCCGTCCAAGTCGCTGTTCGCGTAGTGGGCGATGGCGCCGGCGTCGCGGCGCGCCTGAACCCACTCATCGAACCCGTCACGGAGCAGCTTGGCCAGGACCAGCCAATAGGACACGTACAGCACGGCGATGACGACGAAGATGATCATCGCGTAGACGCCGGCCCGGAGCGAGATCAGATAGCCGGGCGCCCGGTAGGACAGGGCGGGGTGGGCACCGGGCGCCGGAGCCCGGCGGCGGGAGCGACCGTTCATGGGCGCGGGGACCGGGGCGTTGGGGATTCCGACCGCCTTTATAGAC
This sequence comes from Rhodospirillales bacterium, assembly GCA_028277795.1. GTDB lineage: Bacteria > Pseudomonadota > Alphaproteobacteria > Rhodospirillales > JANQFP01 > JANQFP01. Next base: position 5,814 of record JANQFP010000126.1, on the reverse strand, counting down.
CGTTGCGCCGCATGGTGCGAGCGACTAGCTTGCCCGGCGGGCCGCGCCAACGCAGGGAACCATGGACCGACCGCCGACGGCCACGGGGGGCCTCGACCCCCGGCGCGAGCGCGCGTGGATCGCCGCCGCGCCGGTCCTGTTCGTGCTGCTGTGGAGCACCGGGTTCATCGGCGCCAAGCTCGGCCTGCCCCATGCCGAGCCCTTCACCTTCCTGCTGTGGCGGTTCGTCATCGTCACCGCCCTGATGGCGGCGGTCAGCGTCGCCACCCGCGCCCCGTGGCCCGACACCTGGGCCCAGGCGGGGCGCATCGCCGTCACCGGACTGCTGGTGCAGGGCACCTATCTGGGTGGGATTTTCGCCTCCATCCATGCCGGCCTGCCGGCCGCCGTGGCGGCCCTGATCGGCGGTCTTCAGCCCCTGCTGACGGCGATCGCCGCCGGCCCGTTCCTGGGGGAGCGCGTCACCGGGCGGCAGTGGGCCGGCCTGGTGCTGGGGCTGGGCGGGGTGACGTTGGTGCTGGGGGACCGGATCACGCTCGAGGGCACGGGCCTGGCGGGGATTGCCTTTGCGTTCGTGGCCCTGTTCGGCATCACCGCCGGCACCCTCTATCAGAAGCGCCACGGCGAGGGCATGGACCTGCGCACCGGCTCGGTCATCCAGTTCGCCGCCTGCATCGTGCCGGCGGCGGTCCTCGCCGTGTGGCTGGAGACCATGGAGGTGGCGTGGACCGGCGAGTTCGTGTTCGCCCTGGCGTGGCTGGTGTTGGCGTTGTCGCTGGGCGCCATCAGCCTGCTGATGCTGCTCATCCGCCGCGGCGCCGCGGCCAAGGTGGCCAGCCTGTTCTACCTGGTGCCGCCGGTCACCGCGGTGCTGGCCTACTTCATCTTCGGCGAGACCCTGAGCGTGGTGGCGCTGGGCGGCATGGCTGTGGCGGTCGTCGGTGTCGCCCTGGTGACGCGCACATGACGGCCAGGGCGGGCGGCGACGTCTGGGTGTTCGGCTACGGCTCCCTGATGTGGTCGCCCGGGTTCGAGTCCCTGGAGGCGCGGCCGGCGCGGGTGCACGGCTACCACCGCGCCCTGTGCGTCTATTCGGTCGCCCACCGCGGCACCGCGGACCGGCCGGGATTGGTGGTGGGGCTGGACCGGGGTGGCTCGTGCGTCGGCCGCGCCTTCAGGGTCGCCACCGCCGACTGGGACGTCGTGCGCGCCTATCTGGACGACCGCGAGCTGATCACCAACGTCTACGCTCCGCGCACCCTGTCGGCCCGTCTGGACGACGGCCGGCGGGTGCCGGTCCACGCCTACGTCGTCCACCGCGACCACCCGCAATACGCCGGCACCCTGCCCCTCGACCGGACGGTGGACTTGGTGTTGCAAGGCTGCGGCAAGAGCGGTGATTGTCTCGATTACCTGCGCAACACGGTCCGCCACCTGGACGACCTGGGCATCGCCGACGGCCCCCTGCACCGGGTGCTCGCCGCGGCGGAACGGGGGCGGGATAGGGTGTCGAGCAGGCAATTCGATCCAACGAGTCATGCCCACGGCAACGATCTGTAGAAAGCGCGCACAATCGCCATGTCCCGATCGAAGTCGAGGTCTTCGCCACCGGGCTCGAGCGCCATGGTCTCGTATCTGGACCGCGAGTTGTTCTCGATTTGCTCCTTCATAATAGTGTCCTGGGAGACATCAAGGTTCCGGGCAGCCGCTTTCTTGCGGAAGATGTCGAGGACCTTCTTTCGATCCGAGTGGGTGAGGTCCGTCCCTTTCACAAGGCGCGCGATGTCGTAAACGTCCTGTCCACGTTGCCGATCCCGGACATCCTGTTGGATGAGCGCACGAAGCTTTTCGGCGATGAGTTCATGGATGCCGTAGGACAGAATGGTGGCTTCTTCCTCCGCGAGGAGGACCTGCTCCTCCTCGAAAACCGGTTCGTTGAAGCTGACGTCGATTCTCAACACCTCGATGGCCCGTCCTTCGTCCAAAAGGGTGTTCTGGTGCGTGCCCCGTCTCGCGATGCCAATTCGCATGCGCAAGGTCGGCCAGGGGAAGTCGAGATCGGGTGGTCTCATTTCCCCGGACTGAACACGGGTCAGCAGGTCTACGTATCCGAGCCACGCGGCCGCCGTCCGCATCTCATGATCCAGCTTGGTCGAGAAGTAGTCGGCGAAGCCCTCGGGCATCAGGGTCGTCGTGAAATCTATGTCCTTGGTCGTGCGCGGGCTCCCATAGATGAGATTCATGAGAGCGCCACCCTTCAAGAACAAGACGGTTCGAAGATCAGGGGATCGGCCAATAGCGGTTAGCAGGATTTCGATGACTTGGCGCCGTCGGAGCTCCACGGGATTGGCCCTGGCCCCCTCAATCCATTCGCCAATGTGAATTGTCCTGCGCGCCAAGGAGATCGGTCCCCCTTCATTAGGCGTTGAGGGAGATCATCCACTTTTCCGAGAAGACCGGAGCGTAGGGCTTGCTCGGGTCGAGGCGGCGGGATCCCCCCCTTTGGGCGAATGCCTGCCAGCGCTTGAGGACCACGTGGTCGAGTCCTATCCGTTCCTCGAGGATATGGCCGGCGCGCACCTTGACAATCGCTCGGTGGTCCCGATCGACAGCCTCGACGATGTCGTCGAGATAGACCCCGGCTTCTGATTGCCAAACATTGAGGACGTGATGCATCCCGCCGCAGAGTTGAGGATCTGCCAACATGTCTGAGAACGTCTGACCAATAGAGGAAATTCTGAAAAACGTGTCCCTCACATCCCGCCATTCGCCAATCCTCTTGGCGTGCACAGTTTTCACTGCGCGACGGCGCACGACGGTCGGAATGGGACGATGTGCGAGGGTGTGACGGGAGAAACCCGCAAGAAAGCGGCCATAGGACTGTGCGTCCTCGTGTAGGCGTTCGGCGACAAGGACCTTCCACGTGGCTGGAGATGGAACCGTCAAGATGAGTTCGCGGGAAATGCGGTCAGTCAGGCCATATCGTTCCATCGCCGAAAGGTGCGAAACGTAACAAAATGGATTGACGAGCGCACAAATTTCCTCCGCTGGTCCATCGGGAACTTCATGGATGCGATAAACGCCAATCCCGAAATCGTCATCTCTGGAGAGGTACCGCTCGTCGGACAGCTGCTTGACGACCCTCGTGAAGTCGCGATCGGAGGCAACATCTTCCTTTGCGTAAATCGCAAGGCGCCCTTCGGCAACATCCCGGTATACGGCCGCGATCACCAAACGGATAGAATGAGCCGTCTGTATGGGGTGGCGTGTTTGAACAAACCGGCGCCGACATTCGTCTGCGAGACGGATTCGTTTTTTTTGCAAATGTGACGCCTACAAGCTACTGTCCTAAGGACAGTAGCTTGTAGGCGTCACAAAATCAACCCACCGCCAAGTTATTTATGCAAAAATATAATTTTCAATGTTGACAAAAGCCCTCATGGTCTATATGCGTCCTTAGGACGCATATAGACCATGAGGGCTAACTCACCTTCCCAAATAATCGCCTGCGTCCTTCAGCTACACTTCGAATACCCGCAGCTCGTGCAGACGTCGCAGCCTTCCTGGCGGATGAGGCTGGCCTGGGCGCATTTGGGGCATTGGCGGAAGCGGGCGTCGGGGACCTCGCCCTCGGCTGAGCCTACCGCCTGGGCCTTGGCCGTCGCTTCCTCCTCGCCGAGGGGGCCGGGGGCGGCCAGGAAGCCGATCTCGATCATGTGGCGCTCGATGACCTCGCCGATGGCGGCGAGCAGGGAGGGGACGTAGCGGCCGCCCATCCACTGGCCACCGCGCGGGTCGAACACCGCCTTCAGTTCCTCGACCACGAAGGAGACGTCGCCGCCGCGGCGGAACACGGCCGAGATCATACGGGTCAGTGCCACCGTCCAGGCGTAGTGCTCCATGTTCTTGGAGTTGATGAACACCTCGAAGGGTCGCACCCGGCCCGAATCGTCGATGATGTCGTTGATGGTGATGTAGAGCGCGTGGTCGCTGTCCGGCCACCGCACCTTGTAGGTATGCCCGTCCAGGGCGTCGGGCCGGTCCAGGGGCCGGAACAGGTGGGCGACGGAGCCCGAATCGCCCGCGTCGCGGGGCCGGGCGCGGGCCGTCGGCGCCTCCAGGGGCAGCTCCGCCTGGCTCGGCGCCGGGCCGCCGCCCACCGCCGCAGCCGGAGCGCCGCCCTCGCGCACCTCGAGCACGGCGCCGGTGACCTCGTTGGGCCGGTAGGTGGTGCAGCCTTTGCACCCCAGGGCGTAGGCCTGCCGGTAGATGTCCTTGAAGTCGTCGAACGAGATGGACTCGGGGCAGTTGATGGTCTTGGAGATGGAGCTGTCCACCGCCTCCTGCACGGCGGCCTGCATGACCAGGTGGTCCCGCGGGCTCAGCGCCTGGGCGTCGACGAAGTAGTCGGGCAGCGGCGCCGATTCGCCCTTGAGCCGGCGGAACAGGCGGTAGGCGAAGTCGGTCACCTCCTCTTCGCGGCGGCCGCCGTCGGGCATCAGCACGTGGCGCGCGTAGCGGAAGCTGAACACCGGCTCCAGGCCCGACGACACGTTGTCGGCAAAGAGCGAAATGGTCCCCGTCGGCGCCACCGAGGTCACCAGTGCGTTGCGCATGCCGTGGTCGGCGATGGCGGCGCGCACGTCCCCGTCCAGCGCCCGCACCATGGGCGCCGCCAGGTAGCGCTCCGCGTCATAGAGCGGGAACGGCCCCTTCTCGGCAGCCAGCCGCGCCGAGGCCAGATAGGCGGCGCGCTCGATCAGGCGCATCCAGGTCCGGGCCAGGGCCACCGCCCGGTCGCCTCCGTAGCGGGCGCCGCACATGATCAGGGCGTCGGCCAGGCCGGTGACCCCAAGGCCGATGCGGCGCTTCGTCTGCGCCTCATGCTGGTGTTGGGGCAGCGGGAAGCGGGAGACATCGATGACGTTGTCCAGCATGCGCACCGCGGTGCCCACCAGCTCCTCCAGCGCGGCGTCATTGAGCCGAGCCGACTCTTCGAACGGGTCGTCCACCAGCCGCGCCAGATTGATGGACCCCAGGAGGCAGGTGCCGTAGGGGGGCAGCGGCTGCTCGCCGCAGGGGTTGGTGCCGTGGATGGTCTCGCAATAGCTGAGGTTGTTCAGCGCGTTGATGCGGTCGATGAACACGACTCCGGGCTCGGCATACGCATAGGTGGCCCGCATGATGCGGTCCCACAGCTCGCGTGCCGGCAGGGTCCGGTAGACGGTGCCGCCGAAGGTGAGGTCCCATGCCGCGTCGTCCTCGACGGCCTGCATGAAGGCGTCGGTGACGAGCACCGAAAGGTTGAACATGCGCAGCCGCCCCGGCTCCCGCTTGGCCTCGACGAAGGCCTCGATGTCCGGGTGGTCGCAGCGCATCACCGCCATCATGGCGCCGCGCCGCGAGCCGGCGCTCATGATGGTGCGGCACATGGCGTCCCACACGTCCATGAACGAGAGCGGCCCCGAGGCGTCGGCCCCGACGCCGCGCACCGGCGCCCCCTTGGGCCGCAGGGTCGAGAAGTCGTAGCCGATGCCGCCGCCCTGCTGCAGGGTGAGCGCCGCCTCTTTGAGGCCGTCGAAGATGCCGGCCATGTCGTCCGGCACGTCGCCCATCACGAAGCAATTGAAGAGCGTCACGTTGCGCGGACTGCCGGCGCCGGCGACGATCCGTCCCGCCGGCAGGAAGCGGAAGTTCTCCAGGGCTTCGTAGAAGCGGTCCTCCCATGCCGTCGGATCGGCTTCCACCGCCGCCAGGGAGTGGGCCACCCGCCGCCAGGTATCGGGGATGGTCTTGTCCACCGGCTCCCCGGCG
>JANQFP010000106.1 GCA_028277795.1 Rhodospirillales bacterium | reverse complement strand
GCCGGCCGCGGTGGTGCGGTCGCTGCCGACGATGCAGAGGTCGACCTGGCCGTGCTGCATCAGGTGGCCGCCGGCGTTGTCGGCGATCACCGTGTGGGGCACCGCGTGCTCGCCCAGTTCCCAGGCGGTGAGCGAGGCGCCCTGGTTGCGCGGCCGGGTCTCGTCGACCCAGACATGCACAGGCAGGCCCATCGCCTGCGCCTTATAGATCGGTGCCGTGGCCGTGCCCCAGTCGATGGTGGCGAGCGCGCCGGCGTTGCAGTGGGTCAGCACCTGCACGGGCGTCCCGCCCTTGCGCGCCGCGATCTCCTGCAAAAGCGTCAGGCCATGATCGCCGATGGCGGAACAGAGCGCCGCGTCCTCCTCTGCCATCTCGCCGGCCAGGCGGTAGGCCTCCGCCCGCCGGGCGTTGTGGCCGATGGGCAGCAGCGCCGCCTTCATGCGATCCAGCGCCCACTTGAGATTGACCGCCGTGGGCCGGGTGGCGAGCAGCTCGTCGTAGGCGGCTTCGATGGCAGCGCCCGAGCTGTCGCGGTTCATGGCCAAGGCCATGCCGTAGGCGGCGGTGACGCCGATCAAGGGCGCGCCGCGCACCTGCATGGAGGAGATGGCGTGGGCGGCCTCGTCCATATGCGTGAGGGTGGCGATCTCGAAGACGAAAGGCAGCTTGGTCTGGTCGATGATCTCGACCGCCCAGCCGGCCCCCTCGCCGCTGTCGGCGAGACGGATCGTCCGGCGCCAGTCCGCCTTGGTCATGAGATGACTCCCGTCATGCAGGCTCTCCCAGGACCCGCCCGGCGACGGCGTCGAGCTTAGACAAGATCTCCGGGTCGCGGGCGTGGGGGGCGGTGATGACGGCGAAGTCGAGCGCCTTGTGGCACTCGCGCAGGCCCTCGGCGGCCTTGGCGGCGATGCGCGGCACCGCACCCGCCACTAGGCTCCGCGCGTGTTCTGCGTTGGCGTGCACGACGGCCACGACCTTCTCGACGCTGACATGGCCGTGGTCCGGATGCCAGCAGTCGTAGTCGGTGACCATGGCGACGGTGGCGTAGCAGATCTCGGCTTCCCGGGCGAGCTTGGCTTCGGGCATGTTGGTCATGCCGATCACGTCGCAGCCCCAGGAGCGGTAGAGCGCCGACTCGGCCTTGGAGGAGAACTGCAAGCCCTCCATCACCAGGTAGGTGCCGCCCCGCTGGTAGGCGATCCCCTGCTCCTCCGCGGTCTCCGCCAGGCAGTCGGAGATGACCGGGCAGACCGGCTCGGCCATGGAGACGTGGGCGACGCAACCGGTGCCGAAGAAGGACTTCTTCCGCGCGAAGGTGCGGTCGATGAACTGATCGACCATGACGAAGGTGCCGGGCGAAAGCTCCTCCTTAAGCGAGCCCACGGCGCTGACCGAGATGATGTCCGTCACCCCGCTGCGCTTCAGGGCGTCGATGTTGGCGCGGTAGTTGATGTCGCTGGGCGAGAGCGGATGGCCGCGGCCGTGGCGCGGCAGGAAGACGACC
>JANQFP010000064.1 GCA_028277795.1 Rhodospirillales bacterium | reverse complement strand
TGAGCCCGGCCGACCTCATCTGGCCCGTCTTCGTGGTCGACGGGGTCAACAAGCGCGAGGCGGTGCCGTCCATGCCGGGGGTCGAGCGCCTGTCGGCCGACCTCCTGGTGGAGGCGGTGGGCGAGGCCAAGGACCTGGGAATCCCGGCCGTCGCCGTGTTCCCCTCCATCCACCCTGCACTCAAGACGCCGGACGCCGCCGAGGCCTACAACCCGGAGAACCTGGTGTGCCGCACCGTGCGGGCGGTCAAGGCGGCCCATCCCGACATGGGCGTCGTTTGCGACGTGGCGCTGGACCCGTTCAACAGCGACGGCCACGACGGGCTTTTCCGCAACGGCGAGGTGGCCAACGACGAAACCGTGTCGGTGCTGTGCCAGCAGGCGCTGGTCCAGGCCCAGGCCGGCTGCGACGTGGTGGCGCCGTCGGACATGATGGACGGCCGCATCGGCGCCGTGCGCCAGGCCCTCGACGGGGTGGGATTCCAGGACACCCTGATCATGGCCTACGGGGCCAAGTACGCCTCGGCGTTCTACGGGCCCTTCCGTGACGCGGTCGGCTCGGGCGGCGTCCTCAAGGGCGACAAGAAGACCTACCAGATGGACCCGGCCAACGGCGACGAGGCCCTGCGCGAGGTGGCCCTGGACATTGAGGAAGGGGCCGACATGGTGATGGTCAAGCCGGGCCTGCCGTATCTCGACATCCTGTGGCGGGTCAAGCAGGCCTTCGGCATGCCCACCTACGCCTACAACGTCAGCGGCGAGTACGCCATGCTCAAGGCGGCGGCGGACCGCGGCTGGATCGACTACGAGCGGGTGATGATGGAGAGCCTGCTGGCCTTCAAGCGGGCCGGCGCCGACGGCATCCTCACCTACGCCGCGCTGGAGGCGGCGCGGCTGCTTCGCGGCGACGGCGCCTGAATCCCTATTCGTCGGCGGCCAGCCAGTCGCGGACCACGCGGATCTGGGCGCGGTCCATGAGCATGGGCGCGTGGCCCAGGTCGGGGAACTCCACGATCTCGGTGGTCGGACCGCGGGTCAGCATTTCGTCCGCCGTCTCCTTGAGCAGGATGTCGGACTGCGCACCCCGCAGGACCAGCACCGGGCAGCTCACCGCGTCCCAGACCGCCCAGAACTCCACGTCCTCGGAGAAGCCCTCCCGATAGGCGGCGCCGATGCCCGGGTCGTAGTGCAGGCGCAACGCGCCGGTCTCGTCGTGGCGGACGCTGTGCTCGGCCAGGTGGGCCCACTGCTCGTCGGTCAGCGGGCCGAAGGGGGCGTGGACCTCGCGCAGGTAGGCCTCCAGCGCCTTCAGGTCGGGGAACTGGGGGTCGGCGCCCACGTATTCGGCGATGCGGGCCAGCGCCACCTTGGAGATGAACGGGCCGACATCGTTGAGCACCAGCCGGCGGATCGGCGTGTTGGGCTGGGCCGCCAGCATCATGCCCACCATGCCGCCCAGCGAGGTGCCGATCCAGTCCACCTGCTCGGCGCCCATGCGGGCCATGAGGGCGGCCATGTCGGCCATGTAGACGGGCGGCGCGTAGTCGGCGTGGCTGGCCAGCCAATGGCTCTCCCCGCGGCCCGGCAGGTCGGGACAGGCGACCCGGTAGTCGTCGTCGGTCAGCGCCGTGGCGATGGCGTCGAAGTCGCGGCCGGTGCGGGTCAGGCCGTGGACGCACACCGCCACCTTGCGGGCGTGGGCGTTGCCCCACTGGTAATAGGCGATGCGGTGGAAGCCGTGGGGCCCCAGGCTCATGAAGCTGCGCTTGTCCATCAACATGGTCCATCCCTCCCCGCGGAGCCGCCGTCGGCGGCCCGATCATCGTCGCAAACCGGCGGTCGATCAAGACCGGGAATCCCGTCAACACACTCGCCTACAAGTGCTATATAGGGCCGCCGCCGGGCGGTCCCCGGGCTTGGCCGGCGGCGGACTTGGAACGCAACAGGGAGAGACACCATGGGTTTCCGCAGCGCGCGCATGGCGGCGCTCACCGTCGTCCTGGCGATCGGCGTCGCCGGCTGTCAGCAGATCGTCACCGAAGGGGCGATGAAGGCGTTGGAGGATCGCAGCACCGAGGACCAGGTCGCCGACGGCAAGATCTACCTGGGCATCCAGAAGGGCCTGGCCGACATCGACAAGGGCCTGCTGCTGGACGTCAGCGCCGACGTGTGGGAGGGCCGCGTCCTGCTCACCGGCACCCTCGACGATGCCGCGATGCGGAGAAAGGTGACGGCGATGGTCGGGACCGACAAGCGGGTGACGCGCATCTACGACGAGGTCCTGATCGTCCCCACCGACGAGAAGAACGCGCGCCGCAAGGAGGCCGAGAAGAAGGACAAGGACGAGAAAAGCGGCGTCGGCCAGGCGGTCAGCGATTTCTGGATCGAGACCAAGATCAAGGGCCAGCTGGTGGCCAGCGGCGGCGTCACCTCGGTCAACTACCGCTGGCGGTCGGTGAAGAACACCGTCTACATCATCGGCCGCGCCGGCACCGCCAAGGAGCGCGACAAGGTCCTCAAGACCATCCGCGATCTGGACGGGGTCAAGAAGGTCAAGCATTTCATCGAGATCAAGCCGGTCGAGGGGTAGGCCCCGCGGGGCCGATCCGGCCATGGCGCGCGCGGGGCCGCTGGACGGCATCACCGTCCTCGACCTGACGCGGGTCCTGGCCGGGCCCTTCTGCACCCTGGTGCTGGCCGACCTGGGAGCGCGGGTGATCAAGGTGGAGGCTCCGGGGACCGGCGACGATTCCCGCCACTTCGGGCCCTTCGTCGAGGGACGGTCCAGCTACTTCCTGTCCCTCAACCGGGGCAAGGAGAGCATCGCGCTCGACCTCAAGGCGGACGCGGACCGGGCCGTGTTCGACCGCTTGCTGGCCCGGGCCGACGTGCTGGTGGAGAACTTCCGACCCGGCACCATGGACAAGCTGGGCTACGGCTGGGACACCCTGCGCGACCGCTTCCCGCGCCTCGTCTACGCCGCCGCGTCCGGGTTCGGGCACACCGGCCCCTACGCCCGCCGCCCGGCCTACGACATGGTGGTGCAGGCCATGGGCGGCATCATGAGCCTCACCGGCCGCCCCGGCGCGCCGCCGACCCGGGTCGGCACGTCCATCGGCGACATCACGGCCGGCCTGTTCACCGCCATCGGCGTCAACGCGGCCCTTTACGATCGCCAGATCACCGGCCGCGGCGCCATGGTGGACGTGGCCATGCTGGACGGCCAGGTGGCCATCCTGGAGAACGCCCTGGCCCGCTACGCCGCCACCGGCGAGGTGCCCGGCCCTCTCGGCGCGCGCCACCCGTCCATCACCCCCTTCGACGCCTTCGCCGCCGCCGACGGCCACCTGATCATCGCCGCCGGCAACGACACCTTGTTCTCCGCCCTGTGCGACGCCGTCGGCCGCCCGGACCTGACCGACAACCCCCTGTTTACCGACAACGACCGCCGCACCCGCCACCATGCCGCCCTCAAGGACGAGCTGGAATCGGCCCTGGCCGGCGGCTCCGTCGCCCACTGGCTCAAGGTCCTGGAGGCGGCCGGCGTGCCCAGCGGCCCCATCAACACGGTGGCCGACGTGCTCCGCGACCCCCAGGTGGCGGCCCGCACCATGGTGGTCGAGGTGGACGATCCCGCCGCCGGCCGCCTGCGCCTGGCGGGCAACCCGATCAAGCTGTCCGGCTACGCCGATCCGCCCACCCGGCCCCCGGCGCCGGAGCTGGACGGGGATCGGGAAAGGATCCTTTCGGAACTGGGACAAACGTCTGCGACTGACGGAAAGCCGGAATGAAACGGGTGCTGACGATCGTCGGTCTGGTGGTGCTGGTCCTGGTCGTCGCAGCGGTCGGCGGCGGGGCCTGGCTGCTCGCGTCCTCCCTGCCGCGGATGAACGGCACCGTCGAGGTCGCCGGCCTGCAGGCCCCGGTCACCATCCGCCGCGACGCCCGCGGCGTGCCCCATATCGCGGCCGCATCGGCGGACGACGCCTACTTCGCCCTCGGCTACGTGCACGCCCAGGACCGCCTGTGGCAGATGGAGAGCATGCGCCGCGCCGGCGCCGGGCGCCTGTCCGAGGTGGTGGGCGCCGCCGCCCTGGACACCGACCGCTTCATGCGCACGTTGGGCCTGTACCGGCTGGCCGAGCGCCAGGCGGAGCGTCTCGACCCGGCGACGCGGGCGCCCCTGGACGCCTACGCCCGCGGGGTCAACGCCTGGCTGGACGCCCGCGAGGGCGCCCTGCCGCCCGAGTTCCTGGCGCTGCGGTTCGAGCCCGAGCCGTGGCGACCGGCCGATTCCCTGGTGTGGATCCGGCTCATGGGCCTGCGGCTGACCATGAACTGGCGGCGCGAACTGCTGCGCGCCCGCCTGGCCCGCCACCTGCCTCCCGAGCGGGCGGCGGAGCTGTGGCCGCCCTACCCGCCGGACGGTCCCGTCGCCGTCGAGGCCACCGCGGCGCTGACCCGCGGCCTCCCCTTGGACGCCCTGGCGGTGGCCCTGCCCGGCGGGCCCGGCGTGCCCTACGGCGCCTCCAACAACTGGGTGGTGTCCGGCAGCCGCACCGCCAGCGGCAAGCCCATCGTCGCCAACGACCCGCACCTGCGGCTGACGGCGCCCGTCCTGTGGTACCTGGCGCGCCTCGAGGCGCCGGGGCTGACCTTGGCCGGCGCCACGGCACCGGGCGTGCCCGCCATCATCCTGGGGCACAACGGCCGCGTGGCCTGGGGCTTCACCAACACCGGCGGCGACACGGCCGACCTGTTCGTCGAACGGCTGGACCCGGCCGACCCGTCCCGCTACCTGAGCCCCCAGGGCAGCCGGCCGTTCGTCGTCCGCGAGGAGGTGATCCGCATCAAGGACGGCGCGGACGAGTTCCTGCGGGTGCGCGAGACCCGCCACGGCCCGGTGATCTCCGACGTGGTGCGCACGGCCGGCGACCTCACGGAGGCAGATACGGTCCTGGCCCTGGCGGCCACCTTCCTCCGCGACGACGACGATTCGCCGCGGGCCGTGTGGCGCATGAACACGGCCGCCGACGCGGCGTCGTTCGCCGCCGCCCTGGAGGACCTCCACGCCCCCCAACAGAGCATCGTGTTCGCCGACACCGGCGGGACCGCGGGGTTCGTCGCCGCGGGACGGGTGCCGGTGCGCCGCGGCGGCACGGGCCGGGTGCCGTCGCCGGGATGGAGTGGCGAGGCGGACTGGGTCGGATTCATTCCCTTCCACGGCCTGCCCCGGGTCATGGACCCGGACTCGGGACGGGTGGCCACCGCCAACCACCGCATCGTCGGGCCGGCCTATCCCTATTACATCACCGACGACTGGGACCCGCCGTACCGGGCCCGCCGCATCCTCGACCGCCTGGACGCCGGCACCCAGTCGGTCGAGTCCACGGTCGCCCTGCAGCTCGACACGGTGTCCCTGATGGCCCGCGAGCTGCTGCCCCTGATGCTGGCCGTGGAGCCCGCGTCGCCGCGCGACGCCGGCGCCGTGGACCTGCTGCGCACCTGGGACGGCGCCATGGACCGGGAGCGCGCCGAACCCCTGCTCTTCACCGCCTGGCTGGCTTTCCTCAATCGAGCCGTCTACGCCGACGAGCTCGGTGACCTGTTCGAAAGCTACGCCGGCCTCCGCCCCCGCTTCATTGCGTCCGTGCTGCGGGAGCGGCAACACTGGTGCGACGACGTCGCCACCGACGGCACGGTGGAGGACTGCGGCACCCTGCTGGTCAAGTCGCTCACCGAGGCCGTCGACGGCCTGGCGGCGCGGCTCGGCCCCGACATGGCGGCTTGGCGGTGGGGCGATCTCCACCAAGCCCGCCTGCACCACCGGCTGTTCACCCGGGTCCCCGGCGCCCGCGCCATCGCCGACGTGGACGTGGCCACCGACGGCGGCAACTACACGGTCCACCGGGGCGCCGGTCCGGTGAGCGACGGCGACGACCCCTTCCCCCACGTGCACGGCGCCGGTTTGCGGGCGGTCTACGACCTGTCGGACCTGGACAACTCGCGTTTCGTCATCGCCACCGGCCAGTCGGGCCACCCCCTGTCGTCCCACTACCGGGACCAGGTGGAGGACTGGCGCGACGGCCGCGCCTTCCGGCTCGATGCGCCCGACCGCGCGGGCGCACGACTGGTGCTGACCCCGGCGCCGCAATGAGGACCCGGCCGTGACCGTGACCTTCGATGACATCCGCGCCGCAGCGGCGCTGCTGGACGGCGCCGTGCTGCGCACCCCGACGGTGCCCTCGCCCGCCTGCTCCGAGGCCACCGGGGCCGACGTGATCCTGAAGCTGGAGAACTTCCAGCACACCGGCTCGTTCAAGCCACGCGGCGCCCTGGTCAAGCTGGCACGCCTGGACGAGGCGGCCCGCCGGGCCGGCGTGGTCGCCGCCTCGGCCGGCAATCACGCCCAGGGGGTGGCCTATCACGCCCAGCACCTGGGAATCCCGGCGACCATCGTCATGCCGCGGGCGACGCCGTTCACCAAGGTGGCGCGCACCGAGGCCCTCGGCGCCCGCGTGGTCATGGCCGGCGACGACCTGACCGGGGCCCAGGCCCGCGCCCGCGAGCTGGCGGACGCCGACGGCCTGGAGTACGTCCACCCCTACGACGACCCCGATATCATCGCCGGCCAGGGCACCGTCGCCCTGGAGATGCTGGCCGACCACCCGGATCTGGAGGTCCTGGTGGTGCCGGTGGGCGGCGGCGGGCTGATCGCCGGCATGGCGACGGCGGCCCGGGCCGTGCGGCCGGACATCCAGGTGATCGGCGTCCAGGCGGACCTCTATCCGTCCATGCGCGAAGCCGTCGCCGGGCGGGAGGCCACTTGCGGCGGCGAGACCGTGGCCGAAGGCATCGCCGTCGCCATCCCGGGCACCCTGACCCGGCCCACGGTCGCCGAGCACGTATCGGAGGTGGTGACGGTGGACGAGGAGACCCTGGAGCGGGCCATCCACCTCTATCTCGAACGCCAGCACATCGTGGTCGAGGGCGCCGGGGCGGCGTCCCTGGCGGCGCTGCTGGCCGCGCCCGACCGCTACGCGGGACGGCGGGTCGGCCTGGTGGTGTCGGGCGGCAACATGGATGCGCGGCTGCTGTCGTCCATCCTCATGCGCGGCTTGGTGCGCGCCGGCCGCCTGGCCCGCCTGCGAGTCGAGATCTCCGACGTGCCCGGGGCCCTGGGCAAGGTCGCCGGCACCATCGGCGAGGCGGGCGGCAACATCGTCGAGGTCATCCACCAGCGCTGGTTCTACGACATCCCGGTGAAGCGGGCCGAGGTGGACGTGGTGGTGGAGACCCTGGACCCTGGCCACGTGGAGCACCTGATCGCCCGGCTGATCGCCGCCGGCTTCCCCACCCGGCGCCTCCGGGAAACCGCCGCCGGGGCTCAGGCGTGAGGAGCGATCCGGTCGTAACCGCCGCGGAAATGGAGCAGCGGCCGCCCCTCGCCCCGCTGCATGCGGTCGATGCGGCCGATGATGATGACGTGGTCGCCACCGTCGTGGACTTCGGTCCGCGTGCACTCCAGGGTGGCCAAACAGGCGGGCAGAAGGGGGCATCCCGAGGCGCCGGTGACGAAGGTGACGTCCTCGAACTTGTCGTCGGTCCGGCTGGCGAACCGTTCGGACAGGATGAGCTGGTCCTCGGTCAGCACGTTGATGGCGAAGCGCTCTCCGTGGACGAAGGCGTCGAAGCACGCGGCGCCCCGGCCCAGGCAGAACAGGATCAGGGGCGGGGCCAGGGACACGGCGGCGAAGGAGCTGACGGTGACGCCGGCCGGGCGGCCGTCCTCGGGCATGACTCCGGTGACCACGGTCACCCCCGTGGCGAAGGCCCCGAGGGTCTCCCGGTAGGACTGCGGGTCGATGGTCACGGCGAGAAACCCTGGAAGGATGTCATGGAATCAATAAGATGATTTCCCCGCCGCCGGATCGGCGGGAGGGAAGAGGCAAACGGGCTGCTGCATGACATCGGAAATCATTTATGGTTTGGCCCGCCGGCGGCGGGCGGCAGCGGCGGCGCCGTTGGCAGGCACCGACAAAGCAGGTAGGTAAGGGGCGGGCGAGCCACAGTCAAGGGAGTCTCGGGGTCTCCGCATGTTCTTCATTATCGGGTTTCTGGTCGTCGTCGGCAGCGTTGTCGGAGGCTACATGGGTGGCGGGGGACACCTCGGCGTCCTGTGGATGCCGTTCGAGTTCGTCATCATCTTCGGCGCCGGGATCGGGGCGTTCATCATCGCCAACCCCAAGCCGGTGCTGGGCGGGACGGCCAAGTCCCTCGGCAAGCTGCTCAAGGGCTCCAAGTACAACAAGGAGTCCTACCTGGAACTGCTGGGGGCGCTCTACGCCGTGTTCCGGCTGGCCAAGAGCAAGGGCGATCTGGCGCTGGAAAGCCACGTGGAGAACCCCGGCGAGAGCCCGCTGTTCCAGAACTTCCCCAAGTTCGCCGGCGACCATCACGCGCTGGAGTTCCTGTGCGACTACCTGCGCCTGATCACCCTGGGCACCAGCAATTCCCACGAGGTCGAGGCGGTCATCGACGCCGAGCTGGAGGTCCACCACGAGGAGCTGCACGCCGTGTCCGGGGCCGTCACCACGCTGGGCGACTCCCTGCCGGCGTTGGGCATCGTCGCCGCCGTGCTCGGCGTCATCCACACCATGGGGTCGATCACCGAGCCTCCCGAGGTCCTGGGCCACCTGATCGGCGGCGCCCTGGTCGGCACCTTCAGCGGCATCCTCATGGCCTACGGGCTGGTCTCGCCCATGGGCAAGTCCCTGGAACAGGTCTTCAACGCCGAATCCCGCTACCTGTACTGCATCCGCACCGGGCTGCTCGCCCACATGCAGGGATACGCACCGCAGGTCTCCATCGAGTTCGCCCGCAAGACCCTCGGCAATGACGTGCGCCCCACCTTCGCCGAGGTCGAGGAGATGGTGCAGAACGTGCCCACGGTGTAGGATCGGGCCATGGTCGACAAGCCGATCATCGTCAAGAAGGTGAAGAAAGGCGGCCACGGCCACCACGGCGGCGCCTGGAAGGTGGCCTACGCCGACTTCGTCACCGCCATGATGGCCTTCTTTCTGCTGCTGTGGCTGCTCAACGCGGTGACCCAGGAGCAGCTCGAAGGCATCTCCAACTACTTCGCCCCCATCACCACGTCGCGCAGCACCAGCGGTTCCGGCGACGTGCTGGCCGGCCGCACCATCGGCGACGAAGGGGCGATGCAGTCCGCCGCCACCCGCCAGAGCGTCACCCTCGACCTGCCGCCGCCCCAGGCGGGAACCGCGGGCATGAAGGATGCGGGCGAGGACACGGCGCCGGAGGACCTGTCCGACGAGGACGCGGAAAAGCTGCTGCGCGAGAAGGAGCAGGAGCAGTTCGAGCAGGCGCGCCAGGAGCTCGAGGACGCCATCGAGAGCGTCCCCGCCCTCAAGCAGCTGGCCAGGAGCCTGGTCATCGACAACACGCCGGAGGGGCTGCGCATCCAGCTCGTCGACCAGGAGGGGCTGGCCATGTTCCCCCGCGGCAGCGCCGAGATGTACCTCCATACCCGCAGGCTGCTGGAGCTGGTGGCCAAGGTGGTGAACAAGATGCCCCAGAAGATCGCCATCTCCGGGCATACGGACGCCACCAAGTTCATCACCGACGCCGGCTACAGCAACTGGGAGCTGTCGGCCGACCGGGCCAACTCGGCCCGCCGGGCCCTGCTCGACCTGGCGGTGCCGCCGGAGCGGGTGGCGCGGGTGGTCGGCAAGGCGGCCACCGAGCCGTTCCTGGCCGACGATCCGACCCATCCGCGCAACCGCCGCCTGTCCCTGGTGCTGCTGCGGGGCACCGGCGAGCCCGACGCGGTCCAGACCATCGACGGCCAGTAGCTGCGGCGGCCGCGACCCGGGGTCCGCGATGAAGCACAAGCCCCTCCACAACACGCGGTTCTTCTTCACCACGTCGCCCATGCCCTGCCCCTACCTGGCGGGCCGGGTCGAGCGGCGGGTGGTGACCGAGCTGGTGGGGCGCGACGCCGCGGCCCTCAACGATGCGCTCACGCAGGCCGGCTTCCGGCGCAGCCACAGCATCGCCTACGCCCCGGCGTGCCCCCATTGCGACGCCTGCCGCACGGTGCGCATCCTGGCCGACCGGTTCGAGCGGTCGCGGTCCCAGCGCCGGGTATGGACGGCCAACGCGTCGGTGGCGATCGAGGAACGGCCGGCGCTGGCCACCCGCGAGCAGTACCGCCTGTTTGCCGCCTACCAGCGCTCCCGCCACGGCGACGGCGACATGGCCAAGATGGATTTCTTCGACTACCAGGCCCTGGTCGAGGACACGCCGGTGCAGACGGTGCTGGCGGAGTTCCGCGACGGCGACGGCCAACTGGTCGCCGCCTGCCTGGCCGACCGGCTGAGCGACGGCCTGTCGGCGGTCTACAGCTTCTTCGATCCGGACATCCCCCGCAGCAGCCTCGGGTCGTTCATGATTCTGTGGCTGGTGGAACGGGCGCGGGACCTGGGCCTGCCTTACGTTTATCTGGGGTTCTGGATCGCCGATTGCCGCAAGATGGCGTACAAGGTCCGCTTCCAGCCCCTCGAGGTCCGGACGCCCGACGGCTGGCAGCCCCTGCCGCCGGAGGGCGCGAACGGTCTGTGAGCGGCCGCCCGTCCCGGTATTGCGCCACCCCGAAAACCGCGATAGTCTCGCCAACCCGTTGATTGTCATCGAAAATCAAGAGCATGGGACCGGCGGGCCGCACCGCTGCCCGCCAGATCGATCAACCAAGCAGGGAGTAACCGTTTCATGAACCGCCGCCATTTCCTGCGGGGCACCGCCGTCGGCGTCGCCGGCGCTGCCGCCGCCTCGACCTTCCCCGCCCCGGCCCTCGCCCAGGGCCGCCGCGAACTCAAGATGGTCACCACCTGGCCCAAGAACTTCCCGGGCCTGGGCACCGGTGCCGAGCGCCTCGCCCGGCGTATCACCGAGATGACCGACGGTGCGCTGACGGTGAAGGTGTTCGCCGCCGGCGAGCTGGTGCCGCCGTTCGAGTCCTTCGATGCCGTCTCCAGCGGCACCGCCGACCTCTATCACGGCGCCGAGTACTACTGGCAGGGCAAGTCCAAGGCCTTCAACTTCTTCGCCGCCGTGCCGTTCGGCCTGACGGCGACCGAGATGAACGCCTGGATCCATCACGGCGGCGGACAGGCCCTGTGGGACGAGCTGTCCGCGGGCTTCAACCTCAAGCCCTTCATGGCCGGCAACACGGGCGTCCAGATGGGTGGCTGGTTCAACAAGGAGATCAACAGCCTCGAGGACTACAAGGGCCTCAAGATCCGCATGCCCGGCCTCGGCGGCGAGGTGCTGCGGCGCATCGGCGCCGCCGCCGTGGCCCTGCCCGGCGGCGAGATCTTCCCGGCCCTGCAATCGGGCGCCATCGACGCCACCGAATGGGTGGGTCCGTGGAACGACCTCGCCTTCGGCTTCTACAAGGTCACCAAGTACTACTACTTCCCGGGCTTCCACGAGCCGGGCACGACCCTGGGCTCGGGCGTCAACCTCAAGGTCTGGGAAGAGCTTTCGGCGTCCCACAAGGCGGCCATCGACGTGGCCATGGCGGCCGAGAACTCCATGTCCCTGGCCGAGTTCAACGCCCGCAACAACGACGCGCTGGACACCCTTCGCACCAAGCACGGCGTCCAGCTGCGCCAGTTCTCCGACGACGTGCTGAACGCCATCGGCGAGGCGTCGGGACAGGTGGTGGCGGAAGCCGCGGCCGGCGACGCCATGACCCGGAAGGTCTACGACAGCTTCCTTGCCTTCCGCAAAAAGGCCATCGCCTGGTCCAGGCTGTCCGACCAGGCGTACTGGAACGCGCGCCTGCTGCCGTTCAAATACGGCTAAGCGCGGTCGACGGCGGAGCCGGCGCACGTGCCCACTCTGGCCGCGCTTGCGCGGGCCATCGACGCGACCAACGAGAGGATCGGCCGGGCCACCGCCTGGGCGGCGGTGGCCATGGTCCTCATCCAGTTCGTGGTCGTGGTCATGCGCTACGTGTTCGGCATCGGCTCCATCATGATGCAGGAGTCGGTCACCTACCTGCACGCCTTCCTGTTCATGGTCGGCGCCGCCTAC
>JANQFP010000055.1 GCA_028277795.1 Rhodospirillales bacterium | reverse complement strand
TACTACGACCCTTGGGGATAGCCGTCATCGGCAACGAGTGAGGGCGGCTTGCGCCGCCCTCGATCGCTGTCGGCGTTATTCGACGCCCGGGTCAGGTGCCGATGGTGCCGCCGCCCTTCTTGACCACGACCTGCAACGACGGCCGCGGCGGCATGCCGTCGGTGAAGTCGGGCCAACGGGTGGACGGGTTGTCGAACGTCGACCCCTTGTTGTCCGCCGGATGCTGGATGGCGGCGAAGTAGGCGGTGCAGTCGGTGTTGAACTCCGGCCCGCACAGCTCGGCCCCCATGGGGGTGCGGAAGAAGTGGCGGGTCAGCGCCCGGCCTGGTCCGTCCACATCGGCACCCCAGACGCCGTCCGCAATGCCCTCCTTGGGCGCACCGTCGGTGGCGATCCAGATGCGGCCTTCGTTGTCGAAGGCGACATTGTCCGGAGACGCCAGCCAGCCATTGCTGGAGATCCCGGCGTTGTACCGGGCCGAGCCGTCCTTGGCCGGGTTGCCGGCCATCAGGAAGATCTCCCACTTGAACTCCAGGGCCGCGTGGTCGCGGTCGGCGCCCATGGTGCCGGGTGGGATCATCTCCATGACGTGACCGGTCTTGTTGGGGCCGCGCGGATTGGCGGCGTCCACCTTGTCGGCCTTGCGCTTGGAGTTGTTGGTCAACGCCATGTAGACGACGCCGGTGACCGGGTTGGGCTCCACATCCTCGGGCCGGTCCATGGGCGTGGCGCCCAGCAGGTCGGCGGCGCGCCGGGTCTCGATGAGGACGTCGGCCTGGCTGTGGAAGTCGTTGGCCGGGGTCAGCGGCCCGGTGCCCCAAACCAGCGGCAGCCACTGCAACCGGCCGTCAGAGTGGAACTTGCCGACGTAGAGGGTGCCGTCGTCCAGGATGTCCGTGTTGTTGGACCGGTTGTTGGG
The DNA here is from genome assembly GCA_028277795.1 of Rhodospirillales bacterium. Classification (GTDB taxonomy): domain Bacteria; phylum Pseudomonadota; class Alphaproteobacteria; order Rhodospirillales; family JANQFP01; genus JANQFP01. Next base: position 52,595 of record JANQFP010000055.1, on the reverse strand, counting down.
GTCGTAGCGGCCGTTGGAGACGAACTTGTAGACATAGTCGAATCGCTGGTCGTCGCCGGTGTACGCCACCGCGCGGCCGTCCTTGTTGACGACCACGGTTGCGCCCTCGTGCTTGAAACGGCCGAGCGCGGTCCGCTTCACCGGCACGGAATTGGGATCGTAGGGGTCGAACTCCACCATCCAGCCGAACTTGTTGGGCTCGTTGGGGTCCTTCTCCACGTTGAAGCGGTCGTGGTAGCGGAACCAGGCGTATCGCGACTTGGCCTTGAGGCCGTAGCGCTTGTAATTGCGCGCCTCGGCCGTCTTGGACGGATCGCCGCCGAAGTAGCCGTGGAAGTTCTCCTCGGCGAACAGCACCGTGCCCCAGGGCGTCCTGCCGCCGGCGCAGTTGTTGATGGTGCCGACCACGCGGGTCCCGGTGGGATCGCTGTTGGTCTTCAGCCGATCGTGGCCGGCGGCGGGGCCGGACACGCGACACTCCGTGGTCAGCGCCGTGATGCGGCGGGCGTAGGGGCTTTCGGCAACCACCGACCAAGTGTTGCCGTCACGCCGGATCTCGATGACGCCGTGGCCGTGGGCGGCCATCTCCACGTCCACCTGCGCCTCGGTCTGCTTGTCCAGCTCGCCCTTCTGGAGGCCGGGGAACATGAGCTGATGGTTGGTGTACTCGAAGTTGACGCACAGCAGGCCGTGGTCGGGCGTGTCCGAGCCGGCCGGCAACGGCAGGTAGCCGACGTAGTCGTTGTTGTAGCCCCACTGCATGGCCTGCGCCTCGGCGCTCTGGTTCATGGGATCGAAGGCGGGCGCGCCGGGCTCCACCGGATCACCCCAACGGATCAGGGTCTGCACCTCGTAGCCGTCGGCCACGTGGTGGGTCTCGTCGTTGCCGTGGGACAGCTCCGAGAACGTCAGGCTCGACGTCGCGGCCTGCGCCTCGCCGGCCATGATGCCCACGCCGGGGCCGGTGACCGCGGTCACGGCGGCGACGGCCGTCACGCCGCGCAGCATGTCGCGGCGGCTGTACCGCTGCTCCATGATGTCGCCGATGGATTCGACGGTAGATAAATTCGACGGAATGTCGTCGTCGTCGACATCCCAATCATCGTCGTGGTGCGTCTTGGGATCGCTCATCGATCTCATCCCTTCCTCTGTATCATTGTTCAATGGAAGGCGCCACGAGCGGCGGCCCCATTGCGCCCCCTGCTCCAAGGCGTCACCTTTTGCTACCGGACCTTGCGTTGCGGATTGATGTTGTTCCCATGAAGATTGGATGACGACCGCAGACCGGTCTGCAATCCGCCGATCGCGACCCGCCCCTCGCGCCCTTGCCGCTGTCGGTATTTCTTACAGGCCGTCAGCGAGGCGCCGACTCGTCCGCGGATAAGCCGTTGAGACTGATTGGCTTTCGTATGTGGCACGGTTGTTGCTGCCATGCTGGTGACGCCGCCGGCACGGGCACCATGCGCCGCGCCCACTAACGGCGGCAGCATCGGCAATCGATCGAGGAGGCCGATCATGGCTTCTCGCAAGGGCAAGAAGGCCATTTCCATCCCGAAACCCACGGGCTGCAGTCACTGCGAGACCGGTTGGGTATTCGCCGACGAGGTGCGCGACGTGAAGGCCGAGGGCCTGGTGCGCTGCCCGGTATGCCGGGGCAGCGGCCGTTTGATGGCTCCGGAGGCCGTCGCCGCGCGCTTCTGACGGGTCGATACCTTCATTACCATCATGCCGACGGCCGGGGATTGACCTCGGGCACGGCACGGATCAGGGTTGGATCATGTCCATGATGACGATGCACACGGCGAAGCGCCTGCCCCGCACTGCTGCCGCCCTGGTGGCTTGGGGTGTCACGATGGGTGTTGTGGCCTCGGCCGGCCGGGCCGACGAGGGATCGAGCGTGGTCTACTGCTACGACCCGGGGCGCGACACGGTCAGCGAGGTGGTCGCCGGCAAGTGCGCCGGAGAGGTGATCAGCGCCGACAAGGCAGCCGAGATCCGCGCCCGCCGCGCCCAGCGCATCCAACGCGCCCTGATGGCGAAGCCGACGCCCGTCATTCCGGGCCGCAAACAGACCGGCCTCGGCTCGGCCTTCTTCATCAGCCGCGACGGCAAGGTGGTCACGAACAACCACGTCATCGACGAGTGCGCCGCGGTGTCCGTGCAGACCACCACCGGCAAGCAGGCCCCGGCTAAGGTGCTGGCCGTCGACAAGGCTCATGACCTGGCGGTGCTCCAGGCCGACATGAAGGCGCCGGCGACGGCGGCCTTCCATCCCCCGCTCCAGATGGAAGCCGGCAAGAAGCTGTTCATCATCGGCTATCCGACCAAGACCTTGCCGCCGCTCAGGCCACAACTGACCCTCGGCACCTACGTCCCGCACGACGACACCATCATGGCCTCCCTGACCGCCTCCGACGCGGTCGTCTCCATGCGGGCCTTCGTCTATCCGGGCAACAGCGGCGGCCCGGTCCTCGACGACGGGGGCCGCGTGGTCGGAGTCGTCGTCGCCAAGATCAATTCCGTCAGCGTGTTCAAGAAGACCGGCACCCTGGTTCGGGATCTCGGTTTCGCCATCTCGCTTCCCGTGGTGTTCCGCTTCCTCGACCGGCACCGCATCGCTTACCAGACCGCGACCCCGGAGGTCTCCATGTCCGACGAGGAGCTGTTCGGCGCCGCCAAGCCTTTCATCGCGCGCATCGGCTGCTGGAACTGACGGCGGCACCCCGACGGTCAGGGCGGCGGCGGCCACCCCAGGAAAACGCCGGCCAAGACCGACTCGACTGCCAGGTAGGTCCAGCTTGACGGACCCGGCACGCCGTCGACGACGACGGAGTACACACGGGCGGCAACCAGCGCGGCCATGACCACCCCCAGGGCCATGACCAGCAGCCGGGACCGCTCCAGGTCCCAACACGCCCACAGGGCGACGGCCCCCAGGGCGGCGATCATGGCGTTGACGGCCCGCAGGTGGTTCTTGGCGTCGATGGTCTCGGCGACCAGCCAAGCCTGTCCGACGCCGGGCCGGAAGACGCCGATAACCCCCGGAATCACCAGGCTCAGGCCGAGCAAACCGAGGAGCCCGTAGAGAACCAGCTTATGGGCGAGGACCATGGTGCGTACCCCTCCCTATGATGGCGCAACGGCGTCGACCCCTTTGCCGCCGGGCCGGGGAGTCTAGGTCTTCGGGGTATCCCTGTCACCGGGGACTCCGCCTTCGCCGCGGCCGCCCTCGACGGTTGCGACGTGGTGGTCGCCCCCGGTGGCCATGGGCTGGTGGCCCAGGCCCTGCTGCGCGGGCGACCCCTCATGATGACCCCTTACCAACTGGAGCAGGCGATGCTGGTCCATCGCGTGACCGCTGACGGGTACGGACTCGCTTCGCCGACCGGCGCCGATGGGGACGAGATCGGACGGCATTTCCTGGCGCTGCTCTCCGAGGAACGCTTTCGTCGCCGGGCCGAGGAGTTCGCGGACCGCCACCGGGATCATCGGCCCCAACGCGCGGTGGCCCAACTGGTCGAGCGCATCGAAGGCGCGCTGACCTGACGGCGACCCAACTGCGGACAGTCCCCGTTTGACACGCCTCGGCACAAGGCGGTAGGTGGGTCGCGGTCGCGATGACTGGAGGCGATCTGCCCATGCCCAAGCCTCTGACTGCCGTCGACGTGCCGACGGTGCTGCAGCCCGGGATGCAGGTCTATGCGCCCGGGTTCGCCGGCGAGTCCGCGGTTCTGGTCGAGGCCCTGCAAGCGGCGCCCGCGGCCTGCTCGGGCGTGCGGTTCGTCGGTGTCTGGATTCCGGGGATCAATCGAGTCGACTACGCCGCACTGCACCCCACGGCGCGCAGCACTGCGTTTTTCGTCGGTCACGACCTGCGTCCGTCGTTCACCGCCGGGCGGGTCGATTTCCTGCCGTTGCCCTATTCGGGCATCTACGCCTACCTGCGCGATACCGCGGACATCGACGTGGCCTTTCTGCACGTCGCAGCAGCGGACGCCGACGGGCGCTGCAGCCTCGGGGTAGCCAACGACTTCACCCCGGCCGTGTTGTCCAAGGCCCGACTGACCGTCGCCCATGTCAATGCCGCCATGCCGCGCACCCGGGGCGCGACGACGGTGGCCTTCGACGACCTCGACTACGTGGTCGAGGAAAGCCGCCCCCTGCTGGCCGAGGCGCCGGCGCCCGCGGACGCCGATCTCGCCGCCATCGGTCACCACATCGCGGACCTGGTCGCCGACGCCGACACCATCCAGATCGGCGTCGGCCGCATCCAGGCGGTGCTGGGTGCGTTGGCCGGCAAACGGGGGCTCATGGTCCACGGGGGCATGATCACGGAATCGGTCAAGGATCTGGTCGATGCCGGCGCCATCGCCGACGTCGACGGAGCCATCACGACCGGCGTCGCCTGGGGCGATGCGGATCTTTACGATTGGGTCGCGGACAACCCGCGGGTCCGCTTCGCCCCGGTGGCCCATACCCACGACCCGGCCGTTCTGGCTGCCATTCCGCGCTTGATCGCCATCAATTCGGTGATCGAGGTGGACCTCCTGGGCCAGGCCAACGCCGAGGCGGTCGGCGGGCGCCAGATCAGCAGCGCCGGCGGTCTGGTCGATTTCCTCCGTGGCGCCCGTGCGTCGCCGGGCGGCCTGCCCATCGTTGCGCTGGCGTCCACGGCCAAGGGAGGGGCGGTGTCGCGCATCGTCCCCGAGTTCACCGCCGGGGCGCCGGTGAGCGTCGCTCGCGGCGACATGGGTCTGGTGGTGACCGAGCACGGCGTCGCCGACTTGCGCGGCAAGTCCGTGGATGCCCGCGCCGAGGCCCTGATCGCCGTTGCCGACCCGCGGTTCCGCGACGATTTGCGCGCTGCCTGGGACCGACGCCGCGCCGCCATGTGAGGCGATCGTCGCCGCCATTTGCCGGTTGGAGCCGGTCTATCGGTTGCCATAGAATGGCCAAGCAGGCGGGTAGCTCAGTGGGAGAGCGCTGCCATTACACGGCAGAGGTCGGAGGTTCGATCCCTACCCCCGCCTACCAGGGTCGCGCATGCGGCCATTTTTTTCCGGGCGATCTGGGGGCGGGCCGCCGTCTGGCGGTCGGGTCGGGGCATTCCATGAACGACAGCTTCGATGGGCCGCGCCATTTCGATCGGGACAAGGCGCAGAGCTACGACGGTGACGTGCCCCAGGTCATCCCGGGCTATGACCTGTTCCATGCCCTGGCCGGACTCATGCTGGAGAACGAACTTGGGCCGCGCGCCCGCGTCCTGGTGGTGGGGGCCGGCACCGGCATGGAGATGCTGACCCTGAGCCGGCGCCGCCCGGAGTGGCGCTTCACGGCGGTGGATCCGTCGCCGGACATGCTGGCCGTGGCGCGCCGGAAGGTCACTGGCGCCGGTGGCGCGGACCGCGTGCACTGGGTTCGGGGCGTGGTCGACGACCTGCCGACGGACGTGGCCTTCGACGCTGCCACCCTGATCCTGGTCATGCAGTTCGTCCGCGGCGAAGACGAGAAGAGTGCCTTGCTGCGGAGCGTCGCATCCCGGCTCGAGCCCGGCGCGCCGCTGGTGCTCGTCGACCTGCATGGCGATCCGGCGGCACCGGGTTTCGCCAAGATGGCCGACGGCTGGCGCCAGTGGCAGTTCGCCGCCGGTCTCGACGCCAGCGTGATCGAGGACACCTTCCGGCACGTGCTGAGCGACATCCACTTCGTTCCCGAGGACCGGGTCCATCGGCTGCTCGAACAGGCGGGGTTTTCCACCGTCGTCCCCTTCTTCCGGGCCCTGCTGTTCGGCGGCTGGATGGCGTGGAAAGGATGACGCTGACCCGGCACCGCCTGGCCTGGGGCTCCCTCGCGCTCCTGCCGGCCTGCACCTTGGCTGCGGCGCCGTGGGCGCACCAAGCCGCCGGACCGCACCGGCTGTGGATCCCAACTACGTCTAACTGTTCGACGCCCTCAACATCGTCAACCTGACGACGCCGGGCGCGTCTACCATCCGGGGACCACCGTCCGATGGCTCGGCGCCCTCGTCCTCAAGGTCGCCTAGCCCCTGTCCGGTGGCGACGCCATCATTGACGCGGTGCTGGCCGACCCCGAGACCCATTTGCGCCTGATCGGGACCGTCGCCGTCGACTGCGAGGGCCGGCCCCTGCCACAGTGAGGCCAGGACTTCGGCACGCCGGGGCCGTCGTCCGGCGTACTGCCAACCAATCAGCCTTCCGAGATGACGTCCGAGACCGCGCGGATGCTGGTTTGCACTTCCGCCAGCTCCCGCACCTGATCGGGGGTGGGGACGCCGCCAGCCCGCATCATCTCCTCGATTTTCCGCTTTCTCGCCTTCTTGAGATCAACGATGAGCGTGCGCAAATCCTCGATATCGGCCATGTCTTCCTCCGGCAACTGGGTAACCTTTGTTGTTTCGCGGCAAACTACGCGGCCCGAGCGGCCATGGTCAATACGCCTCGACGGCGGACCATGCGCCCCACAACTTCACTCAGGGTTGGGTGAGCCCGCTCCGCCCTTTGCGGTGGCGGGCCTCCGCGCGATACGGGTAGCTTGAGAGCATGGGCGGCCGCCCCCTGTTCATCGGCAGCGAGATCTACCGGGCCCCTTTGGACAGCCACGGACACCCCTTGGCGATCCCTCGGGTGTCGCTGACCATCGACCTGTGCAGAGTGCTGGGATGGCTGCCCGCCGCCGCTTACCGCGACAGCCCGCAGGCGACGGTGGCCGAGCTGACCCGTTTTCACAGCCCCGCCTACGTGCGCGCCGTCGCCCGGGCCGAGCGCATCCAGTCCGTGTCGCCCGCCGACAAGCAGCGCTACAACATCGGCGTCAACGGCAACCCCGTCTATCGGCACATGTTCAAGCGGCCGGCCACCGCCTGCGGCGCCTCGCTTCTTGCGGCACGCTTGCTCGGCAACGGCGGCATCGTTCACAGCCCTGCGGGCGGCACCCACCATGGGCGGACCGGACGGGCCAGCGGGTTCTGCTATTTCAACGACCCGGTGCTCGGCATCCTGGCCCTCCTGGACGGCGGGACGCGGCGGGTCTTCTATCTGGACCTGGACGCCCATTTCGGCGACGGCGTCCAGGACGCGTTCGCCGACGACGACCGGGTCTTCACCCTGTCCATCCACGAGGCGGGCCGCTGGCCCATGGCCCGGGGCGACGGCCTTTCAGCGGCGCCGGGCGGCGTGTACGACCGGGCCGGCGGAACCGCGCTCAACCTCCCGGTACCGAGCGGTTTCAACGACACCGAGCTGGAGTTCCTGATTGAGGCGGTCGTGCTGCCGGCCCTTCAGGACTTCGAGCCGGACGCGGTGGTCGTCCAATGCGGCGCCGACGCCCTGGCCGACGACCCCCTGAGTCGGCTGTCCCTGTCAAACCAGGCGCTGTGGCGCGCCGTCGCAGCCGTAAGACCGGTGGCGCCGCGCCTTCTCGTGCTGGGCGGCGGCGGCTACAATCCGTGGACCGTGGCCCGCTGTTGGACGGGCGTATGGGGCGTCCTCAACGGGCACGAAATCCCCGACCGCCTGCCGTCCGCGGCCGAGTCCCTGCTGCGCGGCGTGCGCTGGCACCGCCGCCGGGGCCATACGCCCGCCGCCGAGTGGGTCACCACCCTGGCCGACGTCCCGCGCCACGGGCCGCTGCGGCCCCAGGTCCGGGCCATTGCGGCAGCCGCGACCGGCCCGTAACGGCTGGCGGAAACAGCGATGGGACGGGGACGCCGCGTGCGACGAATCAGGTCTCTGGTTTTGCGGTGGCGCGCATCCTCAGCACGCCGGACACCACCCGCTCCACGTCTTGAAGCAATGCGACGTCGCTGTCGGAAAAGTCTTGCACGTCCTTCAGCGTCATGGACGCCAAAGCGGTCTCCGCGTCCTTGACCTTGGCAGCCCACGAAGAGTTCTCGGCGTTCGCCGCGGCCGTGGCAGTGGGTGGCGGCGCGTCGACTGCCGGGGGCGCCTGGACCAGCGGCGCCTCGTCACTGGGGGCCGCGGGTCGGTCGGGTTGTGCCGGAGCCGTTTCCGACTGCGCCCCTGCCGCTTCGGCCCCGGACTCCGGCGGCGGCGCAGACGGCGGTCCGCTTCGACTCTCCGGCGCGGAGTCGGCGGGAGCAGGGTCCGCAGGTGCGAAGGCTCCTTGTGTGGCGGCGGCCGGCGCGGGATCACTTGAGGTCGATCTGGCAGCCGCACCGGCCCCAAGCCCCTCACCCTCCGGAGGGGGGCGGGACGGCGCCCCCGGCCGGCTGCGGCGCGCTTGGCTGCGGCTCTTGCCCCGGTTGGCCAGCACGACCACCAGCATGACCACCGAGCACACGATATAGATGGCGCTGTTCAGCGCCATCTGATTGAACGGGTCGTCAATCAGAGACGCGTCGACCCCATAAGCGAACAAAGTGACGAGAGGAACCGCCACCAACAACAACGCAAGCGCAAGAAGCCCCCAGAGGATGGGGTTGCGCACTTTCAGAATTCGAGCGACGCCCGTGGTCAGCACGGCGACGACCAACGCGCCAGCGAAATGCTCCACAGAACCTCCTACCCCTCCGTCGATCGTCCCAAGGATGGACATAACAAGCCGCCCTGTCCACACGGAATAGGCGTTCGCATGTGAGGCTATCCGCCGCCGATGGGCGGACCGGGACGCCGCCCGCGCGGTTCCGCCCGCACGTCGTTTGCCACTCGGCGGCCCTGGCGCCTGCGAACGGAGACCACGGCCCACCGCACAAGCGGATATGGCCGCCCTCGGCACGCCGCGATTCAGGCTACGCCTTGGTTTCGGTGAGGATCGCTCGGCCCTTGTTCGGAGGGGTTTACATAACCAATTAACTAGGGTATTAAGCTGACTTGGCGACTCCCGAATTTTAAGCTTATCGGGAATATGGAGGAGGGTATGACCCAAAAGACCAATCGCGAAGGTCGGACACCGAGCCAGCGGCGGGGTTTTGGCTGCTGCTTCGTCAAACGTGGCGCTTGGGGGCTTGCCGGGGCAATCTTCGCCGGCGCCATCATGATTACCCTCTGACCGGCTGCGCCGAGACGTCCCACCCGTGACTTGGTGGCGCCGCGACGTGCCGCCACGTCCGTCTAGCGCCGGCTCTCAAGCCATTTCCGCAGCACAGCGAGGGCTCGATCCGGGTGCTGCGTGATCAGTTGGCCGATCTTCCGCAGGGAAGAACGGCGAATCCGCCCATCGATCTGGTTCATGTCGATGGCCGGCGCCGACCCGGAATCATCGGCGGTCGGCGGTTGATCGGTGTCCGGGTCCGCGGGTTTGGACAAGAGGCGTTCCCCCTACCCATCGGGGTCGGTTGGGAGTCTACGCCGGCCCCCCTCAAAGCGAAACCCGCCGGTCGGTCGCAAATGACTCGGAAAACCGCGATCGCGCCCCTTTGACCTGCTGCCGGTGCCTGATTAAGATGGTCCGGTCCGGCGACGTGCCGGCGCGCGCCAGCGCCGGAGCATCGCCGACTTCATGGAGGGGGGAGACCGCCATGACCCGGGTCAAAATCGATAAGTCCCATTTGCTAGGGCAACAAGACATTGACCGCGATCATCTGCAGATGATCGCCGCCATCAACGTCATCTCCGATGCCATCGAAGACGGCGAGTGCGAGCTTTGCAAGGAGCTGTTCAACACGTTCATCTTCGTCTGCGGCGAGCACTTCCGTAAGGAGGAGGCGTTCCTGTCCGAGGTCGGCTACCCGGACCTGGAGCGCCATGCCGGCTATCACGACGAACTGCTGGAGAAGGCCGAAGCCATCCGCGCCAAGTGTGCCGATATGTCGGACAAGCACGAGATGGCCCGGCGTTTCGACGAACTGGCGGTATCGTTGATCGATGACGTGATCAAGGGCGACCGCGAACTGCTGCCGTACCTGGCCGAGAAGCGGCTGGTCGCTGTCTGACACGGTTATCTGATCGGAGGCCTTGCCGGACGTCGGCGCCCGCCGCGTCCGCTGGCCGTCGTTGTCAGAACAGGTGTTGGCCGCCCGTCACCCAGATCTCGGTGCCGGTGACATAGCCTGCATCCTCGGAGCACAGGTAATACGCCGCCGCCGCCACGTCGCGCGGTTCTCCCATCCTTTGCATGGGGATGCTCGGGATCAGGGCCTCGTATTCCGGCTGAATCATTGCGGTCTCGATCTCGCCCGGTGAGACGGCGTTGACCCGCACGCCCAAGGCGGCGAACTCGTTGGCCGACTCCCGCGTCAACGCCGACAGCGCCGCCTTGGAGATCGAATACGCCGATCCGGCGAACGGGTGGATGGCGTGTCCGGCGATGGAGGTGATATTGACGATGCTGCCGCGGCCCTTGTGCAGGGCCGCGGCGAACCCGCGCGACAGCTTGAGCGGCGCAAAGAAGTTGAGCTCGAACACCGCGCGCCAGGCGTCGATCTCCCCGTTGAGGCAGCCCAGGCGTTCCTTGAATGGGGCCTTGGGCGACATGCCTGCGTTGTTGACCAGGGCATGCAGGGGCCCGCCGTCGAGGGCCTCGTTGGCCCGGGCAATGAACTCGGCGACGCTCGCCGCGTCGCCCAGGTCGGTCGGCACGTGAAGGGTCCAGTTGCGATCGCGCCGGCATTCGGGGGGGGTATCCTCCCGCGAGCACGTGATGATGCGCCAGCCCCTCTCCAGGAACATGATGGCCGTCGCGTGCCCGATGCCGCGGCTGGCCCCGGTGACCACCACCGTCTTGCGATCCTCAACCATGGCGCGGACGTTAGCAGGTTCGCGGCGCTCTGTCATACCGCCTGGCCAGTGAAACGACCCTCCGGATCATTTCACTTGAACGCGTTGGGCTCAAACGCCGCGCGGGCTTTCCGGCGCGCCCGGACAGCGCTTTGCAAGTGGGTTCGCAGGCGCACCGGCAAGACCCGCCGTTCGGCGGTCAGTGGGCCATCAGGACCGGAATGGTGGCCTCGCTCAGCACGTGGCGGGTGACGCCACCCATGATCAGTTGGCGCAGACGGCTGTGGGTGTAGGCGCCCATGACAAGGAGATCGGCACCGACCTCGCCACAGGCGGCGAGGAGGGCCGCACCCGCCGCGCGGCCACCGATATCGACGATCCGGGTTGCCGCCGTGATCCCATGCCAAGCGAAATAGGTCGCCAGGTCCGCCGCGACGGCGGCCGGCGTGCGATCGCTTTCGGCGGTGAGCACGGCGATGGTGCCGGCGCGGGCCACCAGCGGCATGGCCGCCGCCACCGCCCGCGCCGCCTCGAGGCTGCCGTTCCAGGCGATGGCCACCGTGCGGCCGAGGGCCGACGGCGCCTGCGGGGGCGACACCAGGGCCGGACGCCCCGTCTCGAACAGCACGGCATTGATGGTCAGCAGCCGCGACGCCTCCGCGTCCGCTGCCGGCCGTCCGATGACGACGAGATCGGCCAGCCGCCCCAGGTGCACCAGTACTTCGTCTTCACGACCCGTCGTCTCGATCCAACCGGCACTGAGTTCGTCGGGTGCCGGCGGTCCCTCAAGCACGGGGACGGCGTGATCGACGCACCAGGACTCGAACAGGGCGCGGGCGCGGGCCGCGCGCTCGGCACCCTCGCGCTCGGTGAGGTCGATCATTTCCTCGATCATGGTCCCCGACATGCCCTCACCGAGCAGCGGCACGGCGTCACGCGGATCGGGGCGCACGTGCACGGCGTCCACATGGGAGACTAGGTCACGCGCCAACAGGACTGCCGTCTCCAGGGCCGCCGCAGCGGCCGGGGAGTCGTCCATCGGCACCAGGATGCGTCGTATGGCCAAGGCGCCCTCCTTCCCCTCGTCCTCTGGTCATCATGGCCACCAATCGGCGAAAAGGAAAGACCGGCGTCCGCGCGAGGCGCGCCGCCGCGTCAGAGGCCGAGGGCCTCCCGCGCCGCGGCCACGGTGGCTTCGCGGCTGCCGCCGCTGTCGATGCGGGTCCAGGTCATCTCGCCCACGTCGTAGTCGAGCTGGCGCCGCATCACCTCGGGCGTGGCGTCGGAGGCGTTGCGGCGGCGCTCCCGGATGCGGGTCTCCATGGCCGCCGCCGGGGCCTCCAGCCACAGCCCGGCGAACGGCACGCCGGCAGCGTCGGCAACGGCGGCGATGGCGTCGCGCTCCTCGGGCCGGGCGAACACCGCGTCGGCGACGACGGCGTGGCCGGCGGCGAGGGACTCGCGCACTTCGTCGTACACCGCGGCGTAGGTGCGCTCGGTCATTTCCGGCGTGTACCCTTCGGCGCCGAGCCGGGTCTCCGACCCCACGCCGGCGAGGCGTTTGCGCAGGACATCGCTGCGGGCGATACGCGCCCCCGGCGCCGCACCGAGGTCGGGCGCGACAACGCGGGCCAGCCGCGACTTGCCGGAGCCGGACAGCCCACCGATGGCCACCAGGCGCGGCGGCGGCGGCGCCAGGTACGCGAGCCCCTTCTCCAGATAGGCAGCGGCCTCGGCGGCCAAGGCCGCCGCCTCGTCACGGTCGCCGATTCCGGCGGCGGTGGCGTCCACGTGGCAGCGGATGGCGGCCCGCATGGACAGGAACAGGGGCAGCACCTCCAGGCCGCCGCCGTCGGCGGTGAGGTCCAGGTAGCGGTTGAGCACAACGTTGGCCAGGTCCCGCAGGCCCCGATGGTCCAGGTCCATGAGCAGGAACGCCAGGTCGTAGGCCACGTCGATGTCGGCGAGGGCGGGGTCGAATTCGATGGCGTCGAACAGGGTGGGGCGGCCGGCGTCGAGGAAGATGTTGCGCAGGTGCAGGTCGCCGTGGCAGTGGCGCACCCGCAGCGCCTCGCGGCGCCGGTCGAGAGCCGGAGCGAGGCGGGCCACGGCGGCGGCGGCCCCCGCGTTGAGGCGCACGACCGCATCGTCGTCGAGGATGCCATCCGCGCACTGGGCGAAGCATTGCGCGTTGTTGGCGATGATGGCGGCGGTGGCAGCGGCGCCGCCGCGGTCGGGGCGCGGCTCGGCCTCGCCGTGAAAGGAGGCGATGGCGTCCGCCAGGTCCTCCATCAAGGTCCGGTCCAGGGCGCCGCGCCGGGCCAGACGGTCGAACAAGGTGTCTTCGTCGAAGCGCGCCATGTCCACCAGCCAGTCCACGGCCGGCCCGGTGCCGGACAGGGCCAAGCCGTCGCCGGCCTCGCGGGTGACGGCGACGACGCCGCGGTAGAGGTGGGGCGCGGTGCGCCGGTTGATGGCCACCTCCGCTTCGCAAGCGCCGCGGCGCAGACCGGCGGTGGAGAAATCCAGGTAGGGCAGCTTGACCGCCCGCTTGAGCTTGAGCACCCGGTCGCCGCCCATGAACACCAGCGACACGTGGGTCTCGACCCGGTCGACCGTGTCCACCCCTGCCCCGAAGGTCTCCGGGCGGGAGAGCAGGGCCACCACCTCGCTCTGGTCCTCGACGATCATGCCCCGGGACTGCCGAGCACCGCGCCCCAGCCCTATGCGCGGGTCAGGGGTTTGTACTTGATGCGGTGCGGCTGCTCGGCGTCGGCGCCGAGACGGCGGCGGCGGTCGGCCTCGTAGTCCTCGTAGTTGCCCTCGAACCAGACAACCTGGCTGTCGCCCTCGAAGGCGATGACGTGGGTGGCCAGCCGGTCCAGGAACCAGCGGTCGTGGCTGATGATGACGGCGCAGCCGGCGAAATCCGCGAGCCCGTCCTCCAACGCCCGCAGGGTGTCCACGTCCAGGTCGTTGGTGGGCTCGTCGAGCAGTAGCACGTTGGCCCCCGACTTGAGCATCTTGGCCAGGTGCACCCGGTTGCGCTCGCCGCCGGAAAGCTGCCCGACCTTCTTCTGCTGATCGGCGCCGCGGAAGTTGAACTGGGCCACGTAGGCGCGGCTCTGCATGCGGCGCGGCCCCAGCTCCACCTCGTCCAGGCCGTCGGAGATCTCCTGCCACACCGTCTTGTCGGCATCCAGCGAATCGCGCGACTGGTCGACATAGCCGAGCACCACGGTATCGCCGGTCCGCAGGCGGCCGCCGTCCGGTGCCTCCTGCCCGGTGATCATGCGGAACAGTGTCGTCTTGCCGGCACCGTTGGGGCCGATGATCCCGACGATGGCACCCGGCGGCAGGCGAAAGCTCAGATCCTCGATGAGCAGCCGATCGCCGTAGCCCTTGCGCAGCCCCTCGGCCTCGATGACCAAGTCGCCCAGGCGCGGCCCCGGGGGCACGACGATCTGGGCGGTGCCCGGCGCCTGATCGCGGGCCTGGGCCAGCAGGGTCTCGTACGCGGTGATGCGCGCCTTGCTTTTGGCCTGACGGGCGCGCGGCGAGGCGCGGATCCAGTCCAGCTCGTGCCTGAGGGTCCGCTGGCGGGCGCTTTCCTCCCGCTCCTCCTGGGCCAGGCGCTTCTGCTTCTGCTCCAGCCACGACGAGTAGTTGCCCTCGTAGGGGATGCCTTGACCGCGGTCCAGTTCCAGGATCCAGCCGGTCACGTTGTCGAGGAAATAGCGGTCGTGGGTGACCACCATGACCGTGCCCTCGTAGTCGGCGAGGAACCGCTCCAGCCAAGCCACGGACTCGGCGTCCAGGTGGTTGGTAGGCTCGTCCAGCATCAGGATGTCGGGCCGCTGCAGCAGCAGGCGGCACAGGGCGACCCGGCGCCGCTCGCCGCCCGACAGGGTTGCCACCGCGGCATCCCCCGGCGGACAGCGCAGGGCGTCCATGGCGATCTCGATGGTCCGCTCCAACTCCCAGCCGCCGCCGGCGTCGATCTTCTCCTGCAGATCGCCCTGCTCGGCCAGCAGGGCGTTCATCTCGTCGTCGTCCAGAGGTTCGGCGAAGCGGGCGCTGATCTCGTTGAACCGGTCGAGCAGCGCCTTGGTCTCGCCCAGGCCCTCGACAATGTTGCCTTCCACGGTCTTGGCGGCATCCAGCTCCGGTTCCTGGGGCAGGTAGCCGACCCGGACGCCGTCGGCCGCCCACGCCTCGCCTCCGAAGTCCTGATCGAGCCCCGCCATGATCCTGAGCAGGGTCGACTTGCCGGCGCCGTTCACTCCCAGCACGCCGATCTTGGCCCCGGGCAGAAACGACAGCGAAACACCCTTGAGGATCTCCCGGCCGCCGGGAAAGGTCCGGGTCAGCCGCTTCATCACGTAGACGTATTGGTAGGCGGGCATGGTCGGGTCCGGAAATGGGCGGGCCGGAGGCAGGGGTCCCAGCTCGGCGCGGCGGCCGGCAGGACCGGCGCCCGCTTTGTACCCCATCCGGCGACGCCGTGGCAACGTGCGCCCGGAACCGCCGCGGCACGGGGAACGCGCGTCCAGAGGGAAGGCGTGAAACCGGCGCGCATCCCGTGTTAACCCGTATTTCTCACATCCGCCACGGCCTGCGTCGCGTCCCGCCGACAGGGTGCGTCGAGCCGCTTGCCCGATGGCCCCGCATCGCGCGGCGCGGCTCTCCTGCCCTGTCAGCGAGACGGCGCCGCGCAGACCATGGCGAATGTGAGAAATGCGGGTTAAGATGGATCAACAGCGGATTCGCCCGGTCCGGGCGGCATAAAGATAAATCCGGGGAGGCATTCGATGGGCAAGTCCATTCTCGTCGTCGAGGACGAACCAAACATTGTGCTGTCGCTCGAGTTCCTCATGAAGCGGGCGGGGTACGACGTGCGTATCGCCCGCGATGGCGAGGAAGCCTTGGCCGAGGTGGCCCGTCGGATTCCCGACCTCGTCCTGCTCGACGTGATGATCCCCAAGCGCGACGGGTACGACGTGTGCCAGACCATCCGGGCCAATCCCCAATGGTCGGCGATCCGCATCATCATGTTGACCGCGAAGGGCCGCGACGTGGAGCGCGAAAAGGGCCTGGCGCTCGGTGCCGACGACTACGTCACCAAACCGTTCTCCACCCGCGATCTGACGGACAAGGTCCGGCAGTTCCTGGACGGCGGCGACTAAGCGGCCGCGAGCGGGCGATGGCGCCCCGAGCATTTCTCGTCGCTGCGTTCGCCGCCCTGGGGGCGGTGACGCTGGGCGCCGTCGGCGCCGGCGTGTGGCTGGTCAGCACCGGGTTGCCCGAGGAGGCCGAAAGCCTGCACCAGATCGTGGTCGTCTATGGGGGCGGCGTCGGATTCCTGCTGCTGGCCATCGTGGTCGTGACCTGGGCCTATCTGGATCACACGCTGGCCATGCCGTTGACCGGCCTGGTGCGCGGCATCCAGACGGTCATCCACGCCAATCCGGACCACGCCATCGAGATCGAGGACGAACACCGGCTCGGCGATCTGCCGGACGCGGTCAAGGAGTTGGCGCGCCATCTGAACGCGGTGCGGCGGACGGTCAACGAGGCGGTCATCTCGGCCACCGCCAGCACGGAGGCGCAGAAGGGCCAACTGGAGGCGATCCTGCGCGACCTTCACGAAGGCGTCGTCGTGTGCAACCTCAATCACCAGATCCTGCTCTACAACCACCGCGCCGTTGAAATCCTGCACGTGGCCGGCGAGCTCGGCCTCGGCCGCTCGCTGTTCAGCGTCACCAACCGCGAACCGTTCCTGCATGCCCTCGAACGGCTGATCAACCGGGTCAACCGGGGCGAACACCGCAGCCATCCGCGGGGTCTCAGCGTGGCCTTCGTCGGGTCGACCAAGGACGGCCGTCATATCCTGGAGGGCCAGATGAGCCTTGTCCCCGACGGCGAGGGCCGGCCGTCCAGCTATGTCATCACCTTCGAGGACAATACCGAGGAGCTGGCCGCACTGGGCACCCGCGACCGGCTCCTGCGCGAGGCCACGGAGGGCCTGCGCGGCCCCGTCGCCAACCTGCGGGCGGCGGCGGAGATCCTGTCCTCGTATCCGGAGATGGACCCGGCCGAGCAGGGCCGTTTCGAAGAGGTGGTGTTCAACGAGAGCAAGTACCTGAGCGAACGCCTGGAAAGCCTCGCCCACGATTACCGCAGCCTGATCACCGGCGACTGGCCCATGGCCGACGTCTACTCCGCCAACGTCCTCAACAGCGTCGTCCGGCGCCTGCGCGAGGAGCAGGAGATCCACGCCGTGATGACCGGCATTCCCCAATGGCTGCACTGCGACAGCTATTCGGTGGTCGAGCTTCTGGATCACGTCATCCACCGGGTGAGCGAGGCGGCGTCGGTCACCTCCTTCGATCTCGAGGCGGCGGCGGGCGAGCGCCACGTCTATCTGGACGTCATCTGGAAGGGCGAGCCGATCCCGGCGGCGACCCTCCATTCGTGGCTGGAGGCCACCCTCGAGCAGACCTTGGGCGGCATGACGGCGCGCGACGTGCTGGAGCATCACAAGACGGAGCTGTGGAGCCTGCCCCATCGGCAAGGCCATGCCCGTCTGCGCCTGCCGCTGCGCCCGGCCAAGCAGGCGACCATCAGCGCCGCCCAGCGCGAGCGGCGCCCGCGTCCCGAGTTCTACGACTTCGGTCTGCTCAAGAGGCCGGCCCGGCTCGAAGCGCTGGGTCAGCAGCCGCTCAAGGAACTCACCTACGTGGTGTTCGATACCGAGACCACGGGCCTGAGGCCGTCGGCGGGCGACGAGATCATCCAGATCGCCGGGGTGCGGGTCGTCAATGGCCGCATCCTCACCGGTGAATCCTTCTCGCGCCTGGTCAATCCGGGTCGAGCCATCCCGCCGGAGTCCGTGCGTTTCCACGGAATCACCGACGACATGGTGGAGGACAAGCCGCCGGCCCGGCTGGTCCTGCCGCAGTTCAAGGACTTCATCGGCGACGCCGTGCTGGTGGCCCACAACGCCGCCTTCGACATGAAGTTCATCAAGCTGAAGGAGCCCGAATGCGGGGTCGTGTTCGACAACCCGGTGCTCGACACCCTGCTGCTGTCGGTGTACCTGCACGACCACACGCCAAAGCACACCCTGGACGCCATCGCCGACCGTTTCGGCATCGCCATCCAGGGCCGCCATACGGCCCTCGGGGATTCCCTGGTCACGGCCGGCGTGTTCCTGCGCATGCTGGAGATCCTCGACGCCTGGGGGGTGCAGACCCTGGATCAGGCTATCGAGGCGTCCAACAAGATCGTCGAGGTGCGGGCGAAGCAGGCCAAGTTCTGAGGCCCTACCGCGGGCCCTACGGGCAGTCCAATCGGGAGGACGGGCGATGAACGAAACAGGCAGCCGAGGCGAGCGGATGGTGGCCCTGTTTCTTCTCGGGCTGGCCATGTTCACACCGCCACTGCTGGACGTGTTCGATGCCGGCGCCGAGGTCACCGTTTGGGGGATTCCTCTGCTCTACCTCTATCTGTTCGCGGCATGGGCGGTGTTGATCGGGTTCATGGCCATGGCCGCCGAGCGGCGGGCCCGCGAGGATTCCGAGGAGCCGCCGACCGGGCAATCCAGAACGCCCAACTATTCCATCTGACCGAGGCTTGGGGATGCTACCGGGCTGGCTCATCATCGTCACATCGTTCGGCTACCTGTGCCTGCTGTTCGCCATCGCGTACTACGGCGACCGCCGCGCCGACACCGGCCGCAGCCTAATCGCCAACCCGTACATCTACGCCCTGTCCATCGCCGTCTACTGCACCTCGTGGACCTTCTACGGGAGTGTCGGCCGGGCCGCCTCCAGCGGCGTGGGCTTCCTGCCCATCTACCTCGGCCCCACCCTGACCTTCGCCCTCGGCTGGTTCGTGCTGCGCAAGATCATCCGCATCAGCAAGATGCACCACATCACGTCCATCGCCGACTTCATCTCGTCGCGCTACGGCAAGAGCCACCGGCTGGGCGGCCTGGTGACGGTGATCGCCGTGGTCGGAATCATGCCTTACATCTCCCTGCAGCTGAAGGCGGTGTCGGTCAGCTTCAACGTGCTCCTGCACTACCCGGACGTGACCTCGTCGCCGGACCTTCTCGGCGGGTCCATGTTCGCCGACACGGCCTTCTACGTGGCCCTGCTGATGGCGGTGTTCTCCATCCTGTTCGGCACCCGCCATATCGACGCCACCGAGCACCACGAAGGCATGGTGGCGGCGATCGCCTTCGAATCGGTGGTCAAGCTCCTGGCGTTCCTGGCCGTGGGCGTCTTCGTCACCTTCGGTCTGTTCGACGGCTTCGGCGACCTTTTCGGACAGGCGGCCGCCCACCCCGAGATGCGCGCGCTGATGTCCCTGGACGCCACCGGCGGGGGATGGGTGCCGCTGACCATCCTGTCCATGGCGGCCATCGTGCTGCTGCCCCGACAGTTCCAGGTGACGGTGGTGGAGAACACCGATGAGCGCCACCTGAAGACCGCCTTGTGGGTGTTTCCGCTCTACCTTTTCGCCATCAATCTTTTCGTGCTGCCCATCGCCTTCGGCGGCCTGCTCCATTTCTCCGGGGGCGGCGTGGACGCCGACACCTTCGTACTCGCCCTGCCCATGGCCGAGCAGCGCCCGGGGCTGGCCCTGTTCGCCTTCATCGGCGGGCTGTCGGCGGCCACCGGCATGGTCATCGTCGCCTCCATCGCCCTCAGCACGATGGTGTGCAACGACCTGGTCATGCCGTTGCTGCTGCGTTTCGCGTGGCTGCACCTCTCCGAGCATGAGGACGTGTCGGGCCTGCTCAAGGCCATCCGGCGAACCACCATCATCATCATCCTGATCCTCGGCTACCTGTACTACCATCTGATCGGCGAATCTTATGCCCTGGTCACCATCGGCCTGGTCTCGTTCGCCGCCGCCGCCCAGTTCGCGCCCGCCATCATCGGCGGCATCTATTGGAAGGGCGGCACCCACCGCGGCGCCGTCACCGGGCTTTCGGCCGGCTTCCTGGTGTGGGGCTACACCCTGCTGCTGCCAGCCTTTGCCCGCTCGGGGTGGCTGCCGGTCGAACTGGTCGATCAGGGTCCCTTCGGCATCGCCCTGCTCAAGCCGTACGCCTTGTTCGGGCTGGAGGGACTGGGTCAGATCTCCCATGCCTTGTTCTGGAGCCTGCTGGCCAACATCGCCGGATACGTCGGGGTCTCCCTGCTCAGCCGGCAAAGCACCCTGGAACGCATCCAGGCCGCCCTTTTCGTCGACGTCTTCAAGCGCACCGACACGGGGGCCAGCGCGCAGTTGTGGCGGGGCACCGCGGCCATCGCCGATCTGTGCAATCTGGCGGCGCGTTTCATCGGACGCGAGCGGGCCGACGAGACCTTCGCCCAGTACGCCATGAACCGGGGCATCGACCTCGAGCGGGTGGGCCAGGCCGACGCCGAATTGGTGCAGTTCGCCGAGCGTCTATTGGCCGGCACCATCGGCGCTGCGTCTGCGCGGGTGATGGTGGCCTCGACGGTCAAGGGCGAGAGCGTCAGCCTGGACGAGATCATGGAGATCCTGGACGAGACCTCCCAGGTTCTGGAGTACAGCCGGCAGTTGGAGCAGAAGTCCCAGGAGCTGGAGCAGGCGACGGCCGAGATCCGGGCCGCCAACGAGCGCCTCAAGGAGCTGGACCGGCTCAAGGACGAGTTCCTGTCGACGGTGACCCACGAGCTCCGCACGCCGCTCACCTCGATCCGCTCGTTCTCCGAGATCCTCCACGATTCCCCCGACATCGACGACGAGGAGCGCCGCAACTTCCTCAGCATCATCATCCGCGAGAGCGAGCGCCTGACGCGCCTGATCAACGACGTTCTGGACATGGCCAAGATCGAGGCGGGCCGCATGGAATGGCAAATGGTCGACGTCAATCTGAAGGAGGTGCTGGAAGACGCCGTGGCCACCCTCCACCACTTGTTCGACGACAAGAGCATCCGGCTCAGCACCAACCTGGCCGACCATGTTCCGCTCGTGCGCGGCGACCGCGACCTGCTGATGCAGGTGGTCATCAACCTGCTGTCCAACGCCGAGAAGTTCTGCCCGCCGGACACGGGGTGGGTCGTCGTCGGTATCGAGGCCCGGAACGACGGCGTGACCGTGTGCGTCCGCGACAACGGTCCCGGCATTGCCGAGAGCGACCAAATGGCCATCTTCGACAAGTTCCATCAGTTGCGCGAGGGCGAGACGGGCAATCCCATGGGCTCAGGCCTGGGTCTGGCCATCTGCAAGGCGATCATCGAACACCTCGACGGCCGGATTTGGGTGGAGAGCACCCCGGGCGAGGGCGCCGCTTTCTTTTTCACCCTTCCCTCGGCCGAGGCTCCGGCCACCGCCGCAGATGTTGCGTCGGTCGGCTGACCGCGGTTTCTCGACAGCCTGACCACGTCGCGCTGGCGGACGAATTCCATGGTGCGCGGAAGCGGATCAGCCGCGTCCGGGCGGGTGGCTTGGCGGGTTAATGGCCTTGCTGCATCGTCAGACCGCAGTGTACATATCGAGCCGGTCCCTCTCCGCTGGGACCCACGCCGAACCGCCAGGAAAAATTGTGGATGAGATTGAGCGTCCACCACCCCAGCGGTGGCGGCACATTGGGATGGCACCATGCGCGCACGGATCTATTCTAGCCTCGACGCGTTGCCCCCAGAATACGATCGCCTCTTTGCTGAAGCCGGGGAAAGAAACTTCTTTCACAGCTTGTCCTGGTACCGGTGCCTGACCGAGACTGCCAGCGACCCCGGCGATGAACTGCGCATCTACACGGCCGAATCCGACGATGGCGGGACTCCGTTGGGCATGTACGTGATGCGGGTGCCGGCGGAAGACGCGACCTTCCCCGGGGCGCGTGTCCTCGCCGCTTTCGAGAATTTCTACACCTTGTATTCCGGCCCGTTGGTCACGGATACGGCCGATGACCCGCGCGCCGTGATCGGCACCATCGTCCAGGCCATGGCCGACGACCGGCCACGCTGGGACGTGCTGTCGTTCAAAATGCTCGACCCCCAAGATCCTGAGTTCCCGATGGTGGTCGATGCGCTGGAAGCGGCGGGGAACTCCGTGCAGACGTTCTTCCAGCAGGGCAACTGGTACGAGACCGTCGACGGTCGGTCCTTCGACGACTACGTGGCCAGCCGTGGCAAAAGAATTCGCCGGACATTGGCTTGGAAGGCCCGCAAACTGACGCGGTCCGAAACATGCACCTACGAGCTGGTAACCGACGAGAGCGGCCTCGACGAAGCCATCGCCGCCTATCAGGCGGTTTATGCCGCAAGCTGGAAAGAACCCGAGCAGTATCCCGATTTCGTGCCGACTCTCATGCGGAGCTGCGCCCGTGACGGATCGTTGCGGCTCGCCAATCTGTTCTTGGATGGACAACCGGTATCGAGCGTTCTGTATTTCGTCTCCGGCGGTGTCGCGATCATGTACAAGAGCTCCTTCGACGAACGAGCGCCGCGCAACCTGTCCGTGGGAGGAGTCCTGAGCCTTTACGTCTTGCGGCATTTGATCGACGAAGATCACGTCAAAGAAATCGATTACGGCATTGGCGACGATCCCTACAAACAGGAATGGATGACCGGCAGGCGAGAGAGATGGGGCATCCTGTCTTTCAACAAACATTCGTTCATGGGACGGCGTCTTGCCTTGCGGCACATTGGCGGGGCGAAGTTCCGTTCCGCCTGGAATCTGATTACTGGCCGTTGAAGTCTCCGTTTTTATGCCGTGTTTCTTGTCTCGGGAATCTCTGTCGCATTCGAAGCGCTTAGAAGGCTGGTGATCCGGTGAGTGGGCTGTGCGGTTGGATCGGTCGGGAAATGGCGGGCGGCAAGCCGGGAGAACTCCTGGACTCGATGGCGAACGCCCTGCCGAATCACGGGGTCTCGGTCCAGGGGGCGGTCACGGGCGTCCGCGCGGCCCTCGCCATGCGTTCGGATACGATGACCGGGACATGGACGGCAGACGATGGATTGTGGGCCGCCGTCGAGGGATACCCGGTATGGGTCGACGGGGATCGTGCACGGATGGCCGGCGAGCGAGGTCACGCGCATACGTTGATCGCCGCCTATCGCGACCTGGGACCGGCGTTGCTCGAGGGCCTGCGCGGATCCTTCTCGCTGGCAGTGATCGACAGCGAGGCGGACCGCGCACTGCTGGCCGTCGACCGGTGGGGAATCCAGACCCTGTGTTACTCCGGCAGTCATGCCGGCGGGCTCGTGTTCGGTTCGACGACCGACGCCGTACGCGCCCATCCCGACGTCGGAGCGACCATCGCCCCCCAGACCGTTTACGAGTTTCTCTATTTCGTCGACCGGATCCCGGCCCCGCACACCGTCTACGAAGAGCAGAGGAAGCTGGTCCCGGGCGAGTGTATCGTCTACGACCGTGGCCGGATCGAGGTACGGCCCTATTGGCACATGCCGTACCGCGAGCAAGGCCGCACCGACGTCGAGGCGCTGTCGTCCGAACTGATGACCCGCTTACGGGCCGCCGTGGCGGGGTCCTTGACAGGTGAGGACACGGCGTCCGTCGGCGCCTTCCTGAGCGGGGGCCTGGACAGCAGTACGGTGGCCGGGCTGCTGGCCGAAATCACCCGACCCGGACAGGCCCGTACGTTCACCATAGGATTCGACACACCGGGCTTCGACGAGACCCCCTATGCCAAGATCGCGGCCGATCAATTTCGTACCGACCACACGGTCTACTACACGACACCGGATGACCTGTTCTCGATCGTCCGGGACGCGACCACCATCTACGACGAGCCCTTCGCCAATTCCTCCAACATCCCCGCCTATTTCTGTGCCTTGCGCGCCAAGGAGGCCGGCGTCCAGGTAATGCTCGCCGGCGACGGCGGTGACGAGCTGTTTGGCGGCAATTCTCGCTACGTCAAGGATGGCGTGTTCGATCACTATCGACGGCTGCCGGCCTGGCTGCGGCACGGGTTGATCGGCCCCGTTGTCGCCAATCTACCCATACGCGACCGGGTGCACCTGTTCCGCCGCGCCGCCAACTACGTCGACTATGCGTCCATGACCGTGCCCGAGCGCATGACCATGGACAATATCTTCAGGCACCTGGACCCCGTGCAGACGTTCGCGCCTGACGCTCTCCGTGAGATCGACCCGCACCGCACGATCGCATTCGTCAACGCCATCTACGACAGCACGTGCTCCGGGTCGAAAGTCCACCGCATGTTCCAGTTCGACCTGCGCATCACCCTTGCCGACAGCGACCTGCGTAAGGTCGGGCGCATGTGCGAGTTGGCGGGCGTGCGCGTCCGGTACCCGTTTCTCGACGACGAGCTGGCGGAGTTCTCGGCGACCATCGATCCCGAACTTCTGATGCGAGGCGGCAAGCTCCGCTGGTTCTACACGCACGCGGTCCGCGACTTCCTGCCCCAAGAGATCCTGACCAAGCAAAAGCATGGATTCGGCCTCCCGTTCCTCGAGTACGTGGCCTCGCACGGGGGGCTGACCGATCTGTTCTGCGACGCCTTGGGCGATCTCAAGAAACGCCCATGGTTTGCCGCATCATTCCTCGACTCGGCGATCGACACTCTTCGCCGCGCCGACGACCCGGCAATCCAAAGCGTCGCCTGGGACCTTGTCATGCTGGAGCTGTGGCTGCAGTCGCGGCCCCCGGTCCAGACGTGACGCGTTTGCCGGCCGGCTGCCGCCGGGAGCTCAGACCAAGACCTCGGCCGGTGCCGGGTGACTGAGGAAGGCGGTCGGGCTCGCCGTCAGCCCGTAGGCGCCGGACTGGAAGACGACGACCAGATCGTCGGTCTCGGCACGAGGCAGCGCCACCTTGTCAGCCAACAGGTCGAGAGGTGTGCACAGGCAGCCGACCACACTCGCCGTCTCCGCCGCCGACTCGCCCATGCGGTTGCCGATGGCCACGGGGTAGTTGCGGCGGATCACCTGACCGAAGTTGCCGGACGCGGCAAGCTGGTGATGGAGACCGCCGTCGGTGATCAGGAAGACCTCTCCCCGTGATTCCTTGCGGTCGACAACGCGGGTCACGTAAACGCCGCATTCGCCGACGATGTAGCGGCCCAGCTCGACGATCACCACGGCCTCGGGCAGGGCGGTCCGCACCCGCGACATCAGGCGCTCCAGGTTGTCGCCCACCGCCGCCAGGTCGAGCGGCTGGTCCTTGGGGAAATAGGGTATGCCGAAGCCGCCGCCGATGTTCAGGTGGCGCACCGGCGCGGGTGCGCGCTCGGCCAGAGCCAAAGACAGATCGATGATCTTCCCCTGAACGTCCTGCAGGATATCCGCGTGCAGGTTCTGGGATCCAGCGAACAGGTGGAAGCCGACGAACTCGAGGTCGAGGGTGGCCAGCTCACCCAGCATCTGGGGAACCCGCTCGGCATCGACGCCGAACTGCTGCGCGCCGCCGCCCATGCGCATGCCCGACGCTTTGAGCTCGAAGTCCGGATTGACGCGGATGGCCACCCGTGGGCGGCCGCCGTTGGCGGTCGCCCGCGCCGCCAAGGCGCGCATCTCGTTTTCGGATTCCACATGGATGACGATGCCCGCCGCAATGGCTTGGGACAACTCCCCTGCAGTCTTGCCGGGACCGGCGAAACTGACCCGATCGGGCTCGATCGGCGTATCCAATGCCACCTTCATCTCGAGGGCCGACGCCACGTCGAAGCCGTCCACCAGCGGCGCCAGATGCTGGACCACGGCGGGCATCGGATTGGCCTTGATCGCGTAATGGAGATGGACATCGTCCGGGAGGCAGCGGCGCAGGTGCTCGATGCGCCGGGTCAACAGGTTCCGATCGTAGGCAAAAAACGGCGTGGCTCCCACCCGCTCGGCCAAGCGCGTCAGCGGCATGCCGCCGACCGCAAGGCAGCCGTCTATCACGGGGAATGCGTCAATCGCTGGGTGTGCGGCCGATCCGTCGGCGCTCACTGCGCCGCCTCCTGGAAGGCATTGGCGAACTCATCGGCCAATCCCTTGCGATCCATTTTGCCGTTGGGCGTGCGGGGAATGCCGTCCCGCTCGGCGATCAGGCCGGGCACCATGTAGAGCGGCAACTGCTGCCGGCACTCCATCATCAAGGCGTCCACGTCCAGTGACCCGTTCGCCGGCGGGGTCACCACCGCAACGATCCCCTGGCCGAGGACGGGATGGGGGATGCCCAACGCCACCACCTCGCCGACCTTGCCGGTTGCGTAGATGAGATCCTCCACCTCCGTCGGGCTGACACGGTAGCCTGAGGTCTTGATCATCTCGTCGGCCCGCCCGACGAAGTAGATGAAGCCGTCCTCGTCCGTGCGCACCACGTCCCCCGACCAGACCGCCAGCTC
This sequence comes from Rhodospirillales bacterium, assembly GCA_028277795.1. Taxonomy (GTDB): domain Bacteria; phylum Pseudomonadota; class Alphaproteobacteria; order Rhodospirillales; family JANQFP01; genus JANQFP01. The sequence goes on along the minus strand of JANQFP010000055.1, from coordinate 26,543 downwards.
CGGGTTGGGAATGCCGGCCGGTTGTCCCGGAGCGGGACGGTAGCGCTGCTGCGTGCGCTCCGGATCATTCCAATACCCGAGTGCCACCAGAGCGCCGCGGTGGACCAACTCGCCATGCTCACCCGGCTGGCACGTTTCACCGTCCTCGCGTACGACCAGGATCTCCGCGTTGGGGATGGCCTTGCCGATGGATTCGGGCCGGCGGTCCACCTCGGACGGGTCCAGATAGGTGGATCGGAACGCCTCGGTAAGCCCATACATCAGATACGGCCTGGCGCGCGGGAAGAGCGCACGCAGTCTGTCGAGGGTCGCCCTCGGCATGTGCCCGCCCGTATTGGCGAAATACCGCATGCTTTCGGCCGCTTCGGCCGGCCACTCCAGGCCGGACAACTGGATCCACAGCGGCGGAACGCTGGTGATGCCGGTGACGCGATGTTCGGCGCATTGGCGCACCACGTCCTGCGGCAGCAGGTAGTTCATCAGGACCACGGTGGCGCCGGCATTGAACCCGGTGGTGAGCTGGCTGAAACCGGCGTCGAAACTGAGCGGAAGGACGGCGAGAATGCGGTCGTCCGCGGTGTTCTCCAGGTACTGGCTCACGCTGCGGGCGCCGGCCACCATGTTGCGGTGGGACAGCACGACCCCCTTGGGCATCCCCGTGCTGCCCGAGGTGTAGAGGATCGCGGTCATATCCATGTCGATGGCCCGGTGTGGACCGTGAGGTCCCGCCGCCGCCAGGACTTCGTCCAAGGAGATGATGGCCGGGCCGCCCGTCTCCGTCTCCGCATCCGCGCCCTCGCCGTCAATGAGGACCACGAGCCTGAGGTCGGGGCATTCGGCGAGCGTGTCTCCCAACCCGCGCAGGCGTTCGACCGAGGTCACCAGGATGCGAGCGTTACAGTCACGCAGGATGTAGGTGACCTGCCGCGCCTTCAGTTGCGGATTCACGGGCACGAAGACTCCGCCGGCGGCGGCCGTGCCGAAGATGGTCACCACCGTCTCGATCCGCTTGTCGAGATAGACGGCGACCCGATCCCGGCGCTGCAGGTGCATACCCACCAGCCCACCGGCCAGGGCCTCCAACCGCTGCCACAGCTCGCCATAGGTGATGGACTCGGTCTTGAACGCGAGCGCGATGTTATCGGGCCGCGTCCGTGCTGCATTCTCGATCAGGCCGTGAAGCAGGTCGGTCATGGTCTTGCCCGGAATCTCTCGATCGACGACACACGAGGGCCGCGGATGATACCTCGGTCCCTGTCTGGTGAACAGGGGAGCGAGCGACCACGCTTGGGCGTGCGTGCGCGGGACCTGAACCGCCAGCTACAGTCGGTCATGTACCCAACTGCCGACGCTGTGAGAGCGGCACCGTTGGTTTTGAATGCGCCACGACCATTTTGCCTTCAATCCATCCGTACCGTTGCCGTCCGTGTGCGCGCCGTGGACCATCGAGATCAGGGAATAGGTTGACGCCCAAGGTCGCAGCCCCTAAGCCATATAGTATAGGAAGTTCAACGCCCGCGCAGAGATCGAGGTGATATCGGTGCGTGGTGTGCAGGGTGGTGTGCAAGTACACCAAAGAGTGGGTCGCCAGCAGCGGCATCACGCGGCGCTGCCAAGGAATAACGCCGAGAGGGACCGTTGGATTTAGGCACGCTCAGACCAGGAGCGCGTCAAATAGGTTCCGGTCAGCCCCGTGTACCATTGCGATGCCTGGTTTTGACGTCCTTGTCTCCATTCAATTCATAGAGCGAACCTAAACCGAATGTTGGCCAAGATCCTCAGCCCGTTCAGGGAGTTCGGCTTTGTCGCCGGGCTGCTCTATGGACTCGGTCGGGTCCTTCATTATGTTCGGTCGCCGGTTCAGCTTTTCTTCTACGAGCTGATGATCCAGCCCATACCCGATACGCCCATCCTCACACCGGCGCTCAGCAAGGGCTTCTCGATCCGCGAGATCAAACCAGGCGATCCGACGCTGGCGCTCATGCCTGTAACCCCCGAGGATCTTGCGGACCGTTTTGCGAAGCCGACGGTTTGCCTGGGGGCGTTCCGCAAGGATCAGCTCGTCGCCTACATGTGGCTGTGCCTCGGGCCCTATGAAGAGGACGAAGTGCGCTGTCTGTTCGTTCCACAGCCCGGGAATCGGGCCGTCTGGGACTTCGATTTCTATGTTCTCCCGGAAGACCGGTTGGGACTCGGTTTCGTGGGTCTTTGGGACGGAGCTAATGCCTACCTACGCGAACGCGGCTATGAGTTCTCATGCAGCCGGGTCACCCGTTTCAATACGATCTCCCGGAAGTCCCACAAACATCTCAAATGGGTGCGCATCGGCCACACCCTCTTTTTGCGCGCGACGCGATTTCAGGCCATGTTGGCGACGGTTCCTCCTTTTTTTCATGTGACAATCACTGGTTCCTCGAGGCCGACAATCAATATATGGACGGAGCCGAAAATCGGATCGAGCCCGGAGGAGATCGGCAGCAGGAAGCCGCAGGCCACCGCCAAGGACGAGGTATCACCGCCCGAATCGGGCTGATCGACGGCCGACCACGCGCCGCCGGTTAGTGGGATGCAGCCCAACACGCACGAGGAGACGCAGCCTTGTTGAGTGAGATTGATGTCTTGCGCGATTTCATCAAAGAAAACATGGTCCACTCGGATGCGATCGAGGCCGAACAAGACCTCTTGTCCACAGGTGTCTTGGATTCATTCAATATCGTAGAGATCGCTTTGTTCATTCAGCAGGAGTTCGGGATCGAGTTGGAGGACGAGGATATTTCCCGCCCGAACTTCACGAGTCTGTCGGCCATGGTCGACCTTATCCAGCGTCGGAAGGCCTAACGACAACCGATCCAGCCGGGTTGATTGAAGCCGGATGGCAGACCTCCTCCTGTTGATTGGCAGCAAGAACCATTCGTCGTGGTCCGTCCGCGCCTGGCTTGCTTTGCGTCAGACCGGCGCGGTGTTCGACGAAGAGGTGATTCCTTTGGGCACCCTGCCCGGCCAATTCGCGCTCGCGCAGCGCTCGCCCACACGCAAGGTCCCGGTGTTGATGCATGGTGACCTCGCGATCTGGGACTCCCTCGCGATTACCGAATACCTCGCCGAGATCTTCCCCGAGGCGGGACTCTGGCCGCGCGATAGGGCCGCCCGCGCGCTGGCGCGTTCGGCCTGCGCCGAGATGCATTCCGGGTTCGACGCCCTGCGCACGTACATGCCGATGGACGTGCGTGCATCCAAGCTGGAACGCACGGGTGATGTCGGCGCTGATATCAAGCGGATCCAAACCCTGTGGCGACAGTTCCGTGAGCGCCATGAGCACGAAGGCCCCTACCTGTTCGGCGCATGGTCGGCGGCCGATGCGGCCTTTGCGCCAGTGGTCAGCCGCTTCCTCACATACGATGTGGAGTTGGATTCCGTCTGCCGAAGCTATGCAGACGCGGTGCTCCGATGGCCGGCGGTCATCGAATGGTTCGAAGCCGCACGCGCCGAACCAGGAGCCGATTCAAGCAACGAATAGATCCATCGTGCGCTCGACGCGCTGGGGCGAGTTGGGACCTGACCAGCGCCTGGATCGCGCCAATGCCGCGCGTGCTTCCCTGGACCGCCCGAACTGGTTTTCGAGGCCGCTTTAGTTTAAGAAATATACTGCGCATCCGTAGGAGCGAGGAGAACAACATGACCCTATCAGTTCCGCGGTTTCTGTGGGAAGTCGCCGATCGTCTTCCCGACAAAACCGCGCTCGCCTCCAGAACGGACTCCGTGACCTTCGGCGATCTTCACCAATACGTGCTTGCCACGGCCGAAAGCCTTTACGAGCTCGGGATCCGCCCGGGCGACAGAGTTGGTGTCTGCATGGAGAAATCGGTCGATCAGGCATGCGTGATCCTGGGCATCATGTTCGCCAATGCCGTCGTCGTGCCGATCCTGCCGCGCCTGAAAGAACATAACATCCAGCACATCATCGAGAATTCGGGGATGGTGGCTCTGGTCTGTGATTCCATCCGCCTGAAGGAGGTGTCCCAATTTGCGTCGATGACCAAGTTGGTCACAGGACACGGCGAGATCGACGAGGATCTCCCGAATCTCGCCTACATGCGACGCCATATCCAGCCGCGCATGCGCTTCGACCGGATCGGGTCGGACAATGCTGCGATCATCTATTCGTCCGGATCCACAGGGCGCCCCAAAGGCATTCTCATCTCACACCGGAACCTAGCTGACGGCGCCTACATCGTCTCCCAGTATCTCGGGACCGTCGAGGACGACCGGATTTGCACCCCGCTGTCTTTCAACTTTGATTACGGCCTCAATCAGTTATGGCAGACGCTCCTCAAGGGCTGCACGCTCTACCTGCATGATTTCGTGCTGCCGAACGACCTGTTCACGCAACTCGCCGAAGATGCGGTTACCGGGCTGCCGGTGATGCCGGTCCTGATCACGCAGATGTTCGATTCGCGTCTCTACAGGCCCAACTCCGACCTCGATTTCTCTTCACTCCGCTATATCTGCTCCTCCGGCGGGCGGCTCTCAGGGAAGATGTTGGACAACATGCGCACCGCGTTTCCTGAGACGAAGATCTATTCGATGTACGGTCTGACCGAGGCATTTCGATCGACCTATCTCGAGCCGGACAAACTCGTTTCGAGGCCGACGTCGATTGGCAAGGCGATCCCGGATGTTCAGATCCTCGTGCTCGATGCCGAGGGCAAGGAATGCCCGCCCAACGTGGCCGGCGAACTGGTTCATCGCGGTGGCTGCGTCTCGAAAGGCTACTGGTGCGATCCCGAGAGCACAGCCAGGGTGTTCCGGACCCATCCGGATTTCCCGGGCGAGATGCTGGTCTACAGCGGAGACAGCGTCACGCGAGATGAGGAGGGTTATCTGTACTTCGTCTCGCGGCTCGACGACATGATCAAGACCCAGGGCTTCCGGGTCAGCCCGACGGAGGTCGAGACCGAAATACTATACCACCCGGAGATCAACGCGGCGGTCGCCTTCGGGACCCCGAATATCACCATCGGGGAGGACATCGTCTGCGCCTATACGACCGTCAATGGGCAAGCCCTTGGCGAGCGTCTGCTCCGCGCGTTTCTCAAGGACAAGATACCACGTCACATGGTCCCGGCTTACTTCATCCATTTCGACGATTTCCCGATCACCGGCAATCAAGGCAAGATCGACCGAAAGAGCGTCAAGGCGGCGGCAATTGACAAGCTTTCCGTGGATACGGACGCCGTGGGTTAACGGGTCGCAGCCCATTGACACCCGCGAGTGCAACCATGTCTCAGGAGCGGATCGTCCTCGGCGTCATCGGCGATGACATCCATGTCGTAGGCAACCGGATCATCCAACTTGCGCTCGAGGAGTCCGGCTATCGAGTATTCAATTTGCGCGCGCGGAATCGCCCCGAGCACTTTTACCAGGCGGCGCTCGAGGTCAATGCCCAAGCCGTCTTCGTCTCTTCGCTCAACGGCGAGGGCGAGTATTGGTGTTCGGACTTCCGCAAACCCTTCATAGACCTCGGGATCCCCGATACCCTCCTCTACATCGGAGGCAACCTGGTGGTCGGGAAGAGAGATCGCGGCGATGTCCTGAGGTTGTTCAAACAATATGGCTTCGACCGGGTCTATCACCAGGAGCCGGACATCGGGGTCGCGATTGCCGACCTGCGGAACGATTTGGGACATGGCAAGGCCAAACGTTAGCGCGCGTATCGACGCGATCGACAAATACAGGGCTCAGGTACTGTCGCAGCCCTGGGCTCAAGGCCTGACACTCGAAACCGCGCGTGATTCGCTGAGTTCGGTGCCGCCGCGACGCTTTCCGGCCGTCGCTTACGCCGATCGCGGGCGAGCGCCCTACACTCAGCCGCGAGGTGGGGTCCCCCTGTTCGCGGCTCAGCAGGCCTTGAACCAAGTGCTGGACTCTGCGGGAGCGGATTTCATTCCGCTGACGATCGACAGCTACACGCGACAGAATCAATACGACATCGCTGCCGAGTTGCTTGAGCGCAGCGAGGAGAAACAAAGCAGTTTCTTGAACGGCTATCCCCTTGTCGTGCATGGCTGGGAGCTCACCCGCGAGCTTTACCGCGACCTCAACAAGCCGGTCAGTCTGCGTCATGGGACTCCGGATGCGCGCCTGCTCGTCGAGGTGGCCCTGGCGTCGGGTATAGCGGAGATCGAGGGGGGTGGTCTCTGCTATTGCATTCCGTACTCGGAGGGATTTCCGCTCGATCGGTGTCTCCTCTACTGGCAATACGTCGATCGGATCTGTGCCGTTCACTCGACGGACGAAGCGCCGATCCACCGCGAGAGTTTTGGACCCCTGACGGCGACGATGGTACCGCCCGCCATCGCATTGGCCGTGCAGGTCGTCGAAGCTCTGCTCGCCGCTGAACAGGGCGTGCTTTCATTCGCCGCGAGCTTTGGACAAACCGGTTCGACGATCCAGGACATCGCCACCGCCCGTGTCCTCAGGACGCTGATCCGTCGATATCTCGACCGGTTCGACTTCGGCCACGTGCGGAGCTATCTCGTCTTTCACCAATGGATGGGGCAGTTCCCGACCGAGCGGTCGAAAGCGGCGGCATTGATCGCGTGCGCGGCTCAGAACGCCTGCGTGATCGGCGCCGACAAGATCGTCGTCAAGACAGTCGACGAGGCGCTCGGTGTCCCCGACCCGGAAGTCAACGCCGATGCGGTCGAGAGCGTCCGCTACGTATTTGACCGGTTCCGCTGGGTGGAGCCGGTGACGTCCACGTCCATCGAAGCGGAGATCGACCTGATCGAGTCCGAGACGGTGGGCATCCTCGAAGCGATCTTTGATCTGCCGGGAGACGTCTTCTGGGAGAGCGTTCACCGAGCTTTTCAAACGGGCCTCATCGATGTGCCGTACTCCCCCCACGCCGACAACGCCAACCGTCTCGTCTCGATGCGTGATGCCAACGGCTCGATTCGGATCAAGGACCCTGGCCACGTCCCGATCTCCGAAGGTGACCTCAAGCGCGAACATGGACTCCTTGCTTTGCGTGAGGACCTCGATGGCGCCGATCCGTCGTTTCGGCGTCTGTTGCACGACATCGGAATCATGGCGTGACATCGATGTCGCCTACCCGAGCACGGGAGACGGACTCTCCACCGGCGCGCGTCGCTATCGATATCGGCTCCACGGTGATCAAGGTCGCGGAGCTCGACGGCGATGGCGCACTGCTCAATCAGGACCTGTGTCCGCGTGACTATGAGATCGGGATCAAAGCCCAGGTGGAGACGATCCTGGAGACCTACAAGCCGAACATGGAGGTCGTCGCATGCTCGTCGGCCAATGGTGGCCTGAGGGTCGGAATCATCTGCCTTACCAAGGGCTTCAGCGGCGCCGTGATGCGCAACCAGGTCCTTTCGGCCGGTGCCAACCCGATCTTCGTGCGTGACCTCGATGAAGTCGACAACGCCTTCGCGCCGGTCGACATCCTGCTGGTTGGCGGCGGAATAGACTGCCCGGACGCCGCGCCACTTGAAACGCGGCTGGCCCGCTTCGATCCCAGTGCCCATCGTTTCGGGTCGCTCATCTACGCCGGCAATGGACATCTCTCACAGGCATTCCTGCGCCGATTCCAGAACGCGGTCGTTGTCGACAATCCGATCGCCGATAGTCTGCGCGGCCCCAGGGATACGGTCGCGAACGCACTCAGGCGCGCCTATCTCGACGATCTCGTGTACAAGGAGGGGGTCAGCGAGTTGGCCGGTCGAGTGTCCGGACCGATCAGAGCGACGCCGGAAATCGTCAGCCAGGGGTTCTACCGCGCGGTGTCGAACCGGTCCGCGCTGATGGTCATCACGCCCTGTCTGCTTCTTGATATCGGCGGCGCGACAACTGACGTCCACTACACGGTCGAGGTTGTCCGAGACGAGAGCGTGGTGCGCCCGCCGGCGGGGCTCTCGGTCGCCCGTTACGTGTTCACCGATCTCGGCATCTCGGCGTCGCTGGACACGGCGTTGTTGCAGCTGCGCACCCATCCGAGGCTCTACGAGTTCTTGTCGCGGGTGGTTGACGACGACGTCCGGGAGGTCTACCGACTGCTGCGCGAAGGTGAATATGATCCCCCCCCGGACCTGCTTGCCTACGCCTGCCTCTTCCTCGCCTTGGACCGGTTCGCGCACGGACGTGGGGCCGGACTCGCCACCGCGGATTTCGGTCGCGTCGCGCAGATCGTGCTGACCGGGGGCGCGGCGCAGCTTCTTGATGAACAGGTCGTATCCCGTGTCACAGCACTGGTGTTGCCGGATCGGAGGACGCAGCCGCCGCCGACCCTGATTGACCGAAGCTACCGGATTTGGACGGAAGGCATGTCATGATTACTGGATCTGTGCGTTTGACGACGAACCAGACGGTCGAAAGACGGTCGCCGCCCAACCGGGCCAAAGCACTCGCGGGAGGAACGCCCCAATGCTGACCATGTCCGGCGACCTGCTGACGGATCTGTCATCGGCCGAGGTCGCGGATCTGGCAGATCGGTTCGGTACGCCGTTCTATCTTTACGATGCGGACGTGCTTTCCCGGCGCATCGCCCGCGTGCGTGCCGCGTTTCACGGGCTCGCAAATGTGTATTTCGCGGTCAAGGCAAACCCGAACCTGGAACTCCTTCGCGCGATCCGCGATGTGGCGGACGGACTCGATATCTCGTCGGCCGGCGAACTCGAGCAAGCCTGTCTTGCTGGTTACGACACCGACGCGATCAGTTTTGCAGGCCCGGCGAAGACAAGCGAAGAGCTGCGTGCGGCGGTCGAGAAGCGGGTCGGCGCCATCAGCGTGGAATCGATCCGGGAGCTGCATCAAATTGTCGGGCACGCGCGGACGCTCGGCGTCAAGGCCGGTATCACCGTTCGCGTCAACCCCAATCAGGGCGTCAAGGCATTCGGCATGAAGATGGGCGGTCGGCCCATCCAGTTCGGCGTCGACGAGGGAGAGATCGGCGAGATCATGGGCCTTGTCGGCGAGAACTCGGACACCTTGGATTTTCGCGGCATTCACGTCTACGCCGGCAGTCAGTGCTTCGACTTCACAGGAATGGCGGATTGCGTCAACGACACATTGCGCATCGCCCTGGAGGTCGAGGCGTCCACCGGCCACCCCTGCCGGTTCATCAATCTGGGCGGCGGATTCGGCATCTCGCACGGCGATCCGGAGAAGGAACTCGATGTCGAGGCGCTGGGGACGGCACTGGATCCAGTGCTGCGCCGGGTCACCGACGGGGGCCGGCGCCAAGTTGCCTGCGAGCTCGGCCGCTATCTCGCAGCGGACGCCGGCGTTTATGTCACGCGCGTCATTAGCGAGAAGACATCGCACGGCAAGAGCTTCTTCATGGTTGACGGCGGCCTCAACCATCACCTGATGGCGGCAGGGACGTTCGGCACAGGTCTGCGCACCAATTACGTTCTCCGCAACCTGACGCGACCGGACGCACCGTCGATCAAGTGCAACATCGCCGGACCGTCCTGCAACCTGACGGATCTCATGGGCGTCAATGTTGACGTTTCCGCGCCCGAGCTCGGCGATCTCATCGGTTTCGGCAAGTCGGGCAGTTACGGATTTACTGCCAGCCCGTTCCTTTTTCTGGGTCACCCGACGCCGGCGGAACTGATCCGCCGGAACGGCAAAGTCACGCTCGCACGTGCACCGCGGTCGATTACCGACTTCAACTGAATTCCTGATGTTTCCTTTGCCGAACGACTACGCGCAAGCGGTCGTTTCCGACTCAGAAAACCATGATGTTACAGTCAACGCGAAGTGCAACCGTCGTACAGCCGCCCGCCAGCAATCCTATTCCATGCGGTGAAGGTGTCGCCGAGACAGGCAAGAAAATTGGATTGTCCGGACAGTGAGTCTGTTATAACTCGCATCGTGCCACGGTGCGGCCGGAACGGCCGCACCGGGCCTTTGGAGACTGAATCGAGCGCCTTGGAAGGTCGGCTTCGGAAATGCAAGTCATTGACGACGTAATCGCTATTCTCTCCGAGGTCCTGCAACTGGGCAACAGGGCCAGTCAGTTCGACGCCTCCACCCCATTGTTCGGCCACATTCCCGAGTTCGACTCCATGGCCGTGGTTTCGGTCGTCACGGCGCTCGAAGAGCAATTCGGCTTCACGGTGGACGACGAGGAGATCACGGCCGAGGTCTTCGAGACGGTGGGCAAGCTTTCCGAGTTCGTCGAAACCAAGCTGGCCTCGTGACCCCACCGGAGGCCGCGCCGCCGCCCGAACCCTACTTCATTGACGGCCCGGCGGGCCCCCTGTTCGCCATCTATCACCCACCTTCGACCGCCGTTGCCGACGGGGGCGACCTCATATACGTGCCACCGTTCGCCGAGGAGTTGAACCGGACCCGGCGCATGGCGGCCCTGCAAGTGCGGGCCCTTGCCAAAGCCGGGGTGGGCGCCTTGATCGTCGACCTTTATGGCACCGGGGACAGTGGGGGCGACTTCCGTGACGCCCGTTGGGAGACCTGGCTCGGCGACATCGCCGCGGCGGCAGGATGGTTGGACTCGCGCGGTCGCCGGCGGATCGGCCTTTGGGGTCTGCGGGTCGGGGCGTTGCTGGCGGCGACGGCGGCGGCGGACGATCCGAAACGCTACAACAGGGTGATCCTTTGGCAGCCCGCGATCAGCGGTGAACGGGCCCTCACCCAGTTCCTTCGCGTCCGCGTCGCAGCCGGCATGGGCGCCGGCAACGACGGTGAGACGACGAAGGACTTGCGGGCCCGGTTCGCCGACGGCGCCGGGGACTCCCTCGAGGTGGCCGGATATGAGGTCCCTCCGCAGTTGGCCGCGGCCATCGACGGTGCCCGTATCGGACCCCTGGGGTCGGCCTTGGGAATGCCCGTGGATTGGTTCGAGGTGGTCTCCGAAAGCGGCCGACCGCCAGCGCCGGCGAGCCGCAAGGTTTGGGAAGAATGGCGGAACGGCGGAGTCCCGCTCACCACCGCCACGGTGGTGGGCGAGCCGTTCTGGAACACTCAGGAGATCGCCGTCGCTCCGGCCCTTATCGAGGCGACGTCTGCACTGTTCGGGCCGGCCGAGCCATGACCGCCGAGACCCCCATCCGTTTCTCCTGTCGCGGGGATGATCTCATCGGCATCGTGCACATGCCGGACACGCCGGGGCGGCGCGGTCTGGTGATCGTCGTCGGCGGCCCCCAGTACCGGGTCGGCAGCCATCGCCAGTTCCTGCTCCTGGCACGTTCGCTGGCGGCGGCCGGCGTTCCCGTGCTGCGTTTCGACTACCGGGGCATGGGCGACAGCGGCGGCGCCTTCAATGGGTTCGAGGACATCAATGACGATATCGCCGCCGCCATCGACGCCCTGATCGAGGCCGTCCCTGGGGTGGACGAGGTCGTTCTCTGGGGCTTGTGCGATGCCGCGTCCGCCATCCTGTTCTACGCGCCGGCCGATCCCCGGGTGTGCGGGCTGGCTCTCGCCAATCCCTGGGTACGGACGGAGTCGGGCGAGGCGCGCGCCTATCTCCGCCATTACTACCTGGACCGCCTGCGCGACCCCGCGTTCTGGCGCAAGGTCCGGCAGGGCGAGTTCTCGCCCCTCGCCGCCGGCCGCTCCCTGGCCGCCCTGGCCGGCAAGGCCTTTCGTGGCGACGCGGCACCCGTTGGGGACCCTCCCGATACCCAAGGCGCTCCGCCGTCGGACCCGCGCCCCTTGCCCGACCGCATGGCCGATGGTCTGGGTCGGTTCTCGGGGCCCGTGCTGCTGATCATCAGCGGCCGCGATCTGACAGCCAAGGAATTCCTCGACTGCGCCGCGGGTTCGCGGCAATGGCGCCGCCTCCTCGCCAGCGATCGGATCAGCCGGCGCGATCTGGCCGACTCCAACCACACGTTCTCGCGACACGATTGGCGCGATCAGGTGGCGGCTTGGACACGCGAGTGGCTGGCCTCATGGTAGGCCACGGCGCACCGCAGCCGGAAAGCGACTGCCGGCCTGCCGGTCATGCTGTAGAGTAGGGCCCATCGCCCGCCCGACGTGCGGCGACAGGAGGCGGCATGCTCGACCCCGAAACCTGGACCCCGGCGAGGTTTCCGCCCGACCAACCGCCGCTGCTGGCGGTGGTGGTGGACACCGAAGAGGAGTTCGACTGGAGCAAACCCCACGCGCGCGACTGCACCGCTGTCACCACCGTCCGCCATCAGGAGCGGGCCCATCGGGTTTTCGACGCGTATGGCATCAAGCCCACCTACGTCGTGGACTATCCCGTGGCCAGCCAGGCGGACGGCTACCGGCCGCTGCAGGCGCTCCTGGAGGACGGGGCGTGCGAGATCGGCACCCATCTGCACCCTTGGGTCAATCCGCCGTTCGACGAGGAGGTGAGCGCCCACAACTCCTACCCGGGCAACCTGCCGCCAGACCTGGAACGGGCCAAGCTGCAACGGCTCACCGAGACCATCGGCGAGACCTTCGGCATCCGCTCCACCGTCTACCGGGCCGGACGCTACGGTGTCGGGCCGGCCAGCGCCCGCATCCTCGCGGACCTGGGCTACCGCGTCGACTCCAGCGTCGTCTCCTACACCGATTTCCGCGACGACCAGGGGCCGGATTTTCGCCACTGCGGCGTCGCGCCGTACTGGTTCGGTGACGGCACCAAGCTCCTCGAAGTGCCGGTGACGACGTCGTTCGCCGGGATGCTGGGGGAGGCGGGACAGGGCTTGTACGAGGCCAGTTTCAGCCCGGCGTGGCGGCGGCTGCGTCTGCCCGGGATCCTCGCCCGGGCCGGTGTGGTCGAACGCATCCGCTTGACCCCCGAAGGCATCACCCCGGCGGAGAACCGGCGCCTGGTGTCGGCCATGCTCAAGGCCGGCCACAAGGTCTTCACCTTCAACTACCATAGCCCCTCGCTCGCCGCCGGCCACACGCCCTATGTGCGGACCGAGGCCGACCTGGCGGCATTCCTCGACGGATTCCGCCGGTTCTTCGACTTCTTCTTCGGCGAGGCCGGCGGTGCCGCGAGCACGCTCACCGAACTTCGGGAGCTGGCGGAACGGGCCGACGCCGACGACGCGCGCCAAGTCGCTTAAGGGGACCGCACCGCGGGCAAGGCCCCCGCTTGCAGGGGATCATCGCGTGGACGGCGAGAACGTCGTTTTCGTCGGCGACAGCGAGCGCAACGGCCCCCCCCTCGACTCCGCGGCGATCAACGACCCGCGATCGTGGCAAGGGGACTCGCCCTTCATGGACCCGGCGGCGCGCCAGGCGGACCCCTTCAGCGGGGCCTTCTGGTCGCCGCTGTTCACCGAAGACCCGACGACAGCGAGGATCGGCACCTACCGGTCCGTCCTGTCCGAAGCGGAAGCACGCCAGATCGAGGCCGCGTGCGCCGACTTCGACAGGGTCATTCGTTACTGGTGAGCCCTCCGGCCGCGGCGGCATACCGCACGTCCGTGTCGAGGCCGGCGTGACCCAGCGCCTCGCGGACGCCGTCGGCGGAGTCCGCAGTCGTCGAAGGCGACACCACCACCTGTTCGATCAGGGTTTCAGGGTCGCAGGTCACGTCGAGTCCGCCCGCCGGCCCGTCGAGCCCCGGGTGGTCGGTGAGGGCGGGGGCAGGCAGGCGCATGACCGCCGCCCGGACCTCGCGTTCGTGGCGGAAGACCCAGCGTTTGTGCAGCACCGGGTAGAGCAGGTTACCGATGGGAATGTGCTCGTCCTCGTAGCGAAGGTATCGAACGACGCCCACATGGACGGGGTCCTCGCCGTGGCGATCCACGGCCCGGCACAGACGCCGAAAGGTCGAAGCGACCGCAACTCCGTCGCCCGATGGCAGGTAGTGCCGCCACAGGTCGGCCGAGTCGGCCTCGCCCATGTGCCAGCAGCTGACGGCGAAGTTGCGACGCATCATGAACAGGTAGGCGCGCAGGTCCTTGAGCATCTTGCGGAAGTTGTCGAAGTCGTACTTGGATCGGAACAGGGCGCCCACTTCGGGATCGAGCTGGCGGAAGGGAATGGTCTCGAGGGCGCGGGCCGTCGGCTCCAGCCCCTTGTCGAACCCGTCGTCCTCGCACACCGTGTCGGCACGCACGAAGAACAGGGCCTGGCGCTCGACCAGCGACAGGAAACGCGGGAGGTCCAGATACAGCCAGACGCGCACGTCGGGGTCGTCCGGCGGCTGGAAGAACGGATGGTCCCGGTACGGCACGGTTCCTACAACAGCCGAAGTTGATCGCCCGGCCTCGGCGGCGGAGCGAAGCGCGTGGCGTCCAGACCGTACCCGCCGTCACGGTGCTCGTCGAGCCCCAAGCGCCGGCAGGCCAGGCGGAAACGCTCGGCCAGCAGGTCGGCGTGGTGCCCGGTCCCGCGCATGCGGCTGGCGAACTCCGCCACGTACAGATGGCCGTCGCGCGCCTCGCGCAGGCGGCCCAGGACGCGCTCGGCCCGGTGCGGCGCATGGGCCCGCAGCCATTCGCTGAACAGGTCCTTGAGCTCCAGGGGCAGGCGCAAAAGGATGTAGGTGGCCGCCCGCGCCCCCGCCTCCGCGGCCGCCGACAGGATCCGCTCCAACTCGCTGTCGGTGAGGGCCGGGATCACCGGCGCCACCATGACACCGGTGGGAACGCCGGCTTCGCTGAGCCGCCGCATGGCGTCGAGGCGCCGGTGGGGCGCCGCGGCGCGTGGCTCCAAGGTGCGGGCCAGGACCGGATCGAGGGTGGTCAGGGAGAACCCCACCTTGACCAGACGGCGCGAGGCCATATCGGCCAGGATGTCGAGATCGCGGACCACGAGCGCCGACTTGGTGGCGATACACACCGGGTGATTGAACGCACTCAGGACCTCGAGGACGCCGCGGGTGATGCGGCGGCGCCGCTCCACCGGTTGGTAGGGATCGGTGTTGGCCCCCACCATCAGCGGGCGGCAGCGGTAGCCGGGACGGCGCAGTTCCCGCTCCAGCAGGGCCGGCGCGTCGGGCTTGGCGAACAGCACGGTCTCGAAATCGAGCCCCGGCGACAGCCCGTGGTAGGCGTGGGTGGGGCGGGCGTAGCAATAGATGCAGCCGTGCTCGCACCCGCGATAGGGGTTGAGCGACTGGTCGAACGAAATATCGGGCGACCGGTTGCGGGACACCACACCGCGGCAGGCCTCGTCGATGACCGTCGTCGCCAGGGGCGGCAGGTCGTCCTCGATGGCCCAGCCGTCATCCACCGCCGAGCGGCTGTGACGCTCGAACCGCCCGGTGGGATTGCTCACCGCCCCACGGCCCTTGCGGGGCGCCTCCGGCAGGGTGTCATCCATGGCGCCATGGTAGCGCCATGGATGGGAACATTTCAAGAACCTACACCCTCGTCGGGAAGTCCGCCGCCCGCCGTGCGGCCACGGGCCGCGCGCCGGTGGGCGCGCATGCGGCGGACCCGGATGATCAGCCGCAAGCTCCACCGATAGCCCAACCAGCTCGCCAATATCGCCCACGGGATCCAGCCGATGAACAATGGGAGGCCCAGGTCCTCGAACAGGCCGACGGTGTACAGCCAAAGCGACTCCAACCACCCGACGTCGGCGTCGAGGATGTGATGGAGCCGGCCGATGAACACCTCGTAGCCCGGAATCGCGTCGAAGTGGCCGAGCATCAGGCGGCCGGTGACCACGAACACGTAGTAGACCGGGGGCAGGGTCACGATGTTGGTCACCCAAACCCAGGCGATGGCGGCCAGGAGGTTGAATTCCCACTCCCGTTTCAGCCAGCGCAGGAGCAACCAGATCACGACGAGGGAGGGAATCTGCACGCCGACGGTGGGCGTCAGGGCCAGCAGCAGGCCCCAGGCGACGCCGCGCGCCGTGTACTCGGGCGGATGGGGGTGGCGCAGCAGCGGAACGACCAGTCGAAATCGAAGAAGCCGCTGCAGGCGGCCTGCAAGGGTTGCCTTGTCGATGGGTCTCATGCCGGCGCGCCTTCGAAACGACAAGCGAAGCGCCGTCATGGCGCGTCGGAAAGCCCGCGCGGCGTTTGAGCGCTGCCGCCTTCGCATGAAATGGCCCGGAGGGTCATTTCATTGGCGCGGCGGTATCATGCCATGTCCGACCGCTGGGGCGCGGCGCCACGGTGGCAAAAGGCCGCCGGTCGCGCAACAGAACTTTGTCGTGCCGCAGTTTGAGGTGGCCCGGCCGCCGTTCCTGTGGTCAAAAGCTTGGGTGTTGAGTGTCGTCATTCCCACCTGGCAGGCCGCCGCAACCCTGGGACGCACCCTGGCGGCGGTGGGTGCCGCGGACAACCCGGCGACCGAGATCGTGGTCGCCGACGGCGGCTCCACCGATGACACGCCGGCCGTTGCCAGCGGCGTCGGGGCCCGGCTGCTGCGGGTGTCGCGGGGGCGGGGTGCGCAACTCGCCGCCGGGGCCGCAGCGGCCACCGGTGATTGGCTGCTATTTCTTCACGCGGACACCGTTCCGGCGCCCGGCTGGGCCGCCGCCGCGGCCCAATTCGCGGCCGACCCTGGCAACCGCCGCCGGGCTGCCTATTTCCGTTTCGCCCTCGACGATCGCAGCCCGTGGGCGCGGCGGGTCGAGCGCATGGTCGCCTGGCGCGCCGCCCTCGGCCTGCCCTACGGCGACCAGGGGCTTCTCATGTCCCGCTCCCTCTACGACGAGGTCGGCGGCTTCAAGCCCATCCCCTTGATGGAGGATGTGGACATGGTCCGCCGCATCGGCCGGCATCGCCTGACGGCGCTGCCCGCGACCGCGGTCACGTCGGCCGAGCGGTACCGGCGCGAGGGCTACCTGTGGCGGCCCCTGCGCAATCTGTCATGCCTGGGCCTGTATTTCCTCGGCGTGCCGCCGCGCCTCCTGGTGCGCCTTTACGGCTGACCGGCCGTGATACCCGCCCGGCACCTGGTGGTCTTCGTCAGGGCTCCGCGCCTGGGCCGGGTGAAGACCCGGCTCGCCGCCGATATCGGGTCGGTGGCCGCATGGGCGTTCTACCGGCGCGCCGTCGATGCCGCCCGCCGGCGGCTGGCCGGCGATGGGCGATGGCAATGCTGGGTGGCGGTCACGCCCGATCACGAGGCGCGACCGGGACGGCCGTGGACGCGCGGGTGCCGGGTCATGCCCCAGGGCGGCGGTGACCTGGGTGACCGGATGGGCCGGGTCATGCACCGCCTGCCACCCGGCCCGGCGGTCATCGTCGGCACCGACGTGCCCGGCCTGCGGCCGGCCCATGTGGCCGCCGGGTTCCGGGCGCTGGGCGGCAACGATGCGGTGTTCGGTCCGTCCTCCGATGGCGGCTACTGGTTGGTGGGCCTGCGCCGTCGTCCGACCATCCCCGACCTGTTCCGCGGCGTGCGCTGGTCCACCGAGCACGCGCTGGCCGACACGCTGGCCAACCTGCCGCCGGGGCGCACCGCCGCCCTGCTGGAGACCCTCGACGACGTCGACGACGGCGCCGCCTGGCGTCGCTGGCGGGCTTCCCGCCGCCGTCTGTGACCCCCACCATGGTCCCCGGTAGGCCCTGCCCACCACCACCGGCCTATGTTACGCTGCGCGCGGCGCGGCGCCGCCGCGCCGGGGGAAAAACGACACCGGGTCCCGGCCATCGTCCAGACGGCCGGCAATGAACGGAGAACACGAACCATGAGCGACGCACTGAACTACCTGGTCAAGGCGCGTCCCGACGCCATGAAGGCCTATTTCAAGTTCCTCAAGGAGGCGGACAACCACCTGGACAACAAGACGCGCGACCTGATCTCGGTCATCACCAAGGTGGCCGTGCAGACCGAAAACGGGTTCCGCCAGTACCTGACCCGCGCCCTGCGCGAGGGCTGCACACCCAACGAAATCCTCGACGCCCTGCTCATGGCCTTTCCCGTCCTCGGTCTCGCCAAGATCGTCTGGGCGGTCGAGATCCTGCTGGACATGGACATCCCGGAATTCCGCCCGGAGCGGCTGGACGAGACGCCGCGCTGGCACGACGTGAGCGAGGCCGACGCGGTCGCCAACGGCACCACCGCGCGCGTCGACTGCGACGGCCGCAGCCTGTTCCTCCATCAGGTTGACGGCGAGCTCCGCGCCTACGACAGCCGCTGTCCCCATCAGGTCACCAACATCCCCGACCTGGCCCTGGAGGGAACCCGCCTCACCTGTCCCAAGCACAACTGGGTTTTCGACATGGACAGCGGCGACTGCGTCGAGAAGGGCGATCGCCCGCTGAACCAGTTCGAGACCAAGGTCGAGAACGGCCGCCTGCTCGCCTATTGGTGATCGGGCGGGGCGCGGGCGCTGCACACGCGGATCCCTTTCCACTACGGCTGGGTCATCGTCGGAGCCGGGACCCTGGCGGTGTTCGTGTCGCTGGGGCTCGGGCGCTTCGCCCTGGGCATGCTGCTGCCGGACATGGGCGAGGGCCTGGGCCTGACCTACGCCGAAATGGGGTTCATCAGCACCGGCAACTTCGCCGGATACCTGGCGGCGGTGCTGATCGCCGGATGGCTGGCCCGCCGCTTCGGCGCCCGGCAAACCATCTTCGCGGGCATGGGTGTGGTGGCGGCCACCATGATCCTGGTCGGGCGCGCCGACGGCTTCTCGGAGGTCCTGGTGCTGTACGTGCTCACCGGTATCGGCAGCGGCGCCGCCAACGTGCCGGTGATGGCCCTGGTCTCCCATTGGTTCCTGCGCCACCGGCGCGGCCGCGCCGCCGGGTTCATCGTCAGCGGCAGCGGGTTCGCCATCGTGTTCACTGGGCTTGTCCTTCCCGGCATCACGGCGGACGCCGCGGGTGACGGCTGGCGCACCGGATGGCTCGTCCTGGGACTGGTTGCCTTTCTGGGGGCGGTGGTCTCCGGCTGGCTGCTGCGCGACCGCCCCGAGGACCTGACACTGGCGCCGGTAGGGGGCGGTTCGGCGACGGCGGACGCGGCCGCGCCCTCGCCTGCGCCCCCGGAGCCGGCGCGGCGTCCCGGCATCCTGGTTCACCTTGGTGCCGTCTATTTCCTGTTCGGCGCCACCTACCCCATCTACGCCACCTTCATCGTCACCACCCTGGTCCAGGAACGCGGCTTCGCCGAGGTCTCGGCCGGCCATTTCTGGGCCTGGGTCGGGTTCCTGAGCCTGTTCTCGGGACCCCTGTTCGGTACCCTGTCGGACCACATCGGCCGCAAGGCGGCCATGATGATCGTGTTCACGTTGCAGATGGGCGCCTACGCGCTGGTGGCGGCGCCGCTGCCCGATGCCGCGCTCTACCTGTCCATCGGTCTGTTCGGCATTTGCGCGTGGAGCATCCCGTCCATCATGGCGGCGGCTGTGGGCGATTACATGGGCGCCGAGCGGGCGGCGGCGGCGTTCGGTTTCGTCACCTTCGTCTTCGGAATCGGCCAGATGATGGGCCCGGCGGTCGCCGGCGTGATCGCCGACCACACGGGCGGATTTGCCGCCAGCTATGCCATGGCCGCGGCCCTGGCGGCCGTTGCCGTGGCGCTGGCCGCATTTCTCCGTCGCCCGTCCCATTGAGAGCGAGACACCGGCCACCCTTGTCATGGGCGGGCCCCCTCTCGCAAGATTCGTCCGCGGCAAGCGCAATCGGGCGAGCCGGTTCATCGAATGGACGACATATGGTAATATTGTTCCGATCTTCTGCGGTAACTGAGAGCACCGACTGGCAATTCGGAATTGGCTAAAGGAGGTCAATATGAGACGGCTAATTAGTTTAGCTTCGTTTTTCTTGATCGTGCTGGGCGCAATGGCGAGCGCGGGGGCCGATGAGGCACCACACTTCAAGCTCTACACGATCAAGGCCCCGTTTGCCGAGGTCAAACAGGACGTGCTGGACGCCATAACCGGCCAGGGCTTCGTGGTCGACTTCAACGGCAACATCGGCCAGATGCTGGACCGCACCGCAGAGGACGTGGGCGCGACACGGCGGGTCTACGACAAGGCGGAGCTGTTGCAGTTCTGCTCGGTCAAGGCCTCCCGCGAGGCGTTCGAGGCCGACCCCGCGAACCTGATCTTCTGCCCCTACGTGATCGTGCTCTACACGCTCCACGGCGATCCGGCGTCCGTTCACGTGGGCTACCGGCGGCCGATTGTCGTCGTCGGCACCCTGGAGTCCCGCCGCGCCCTGCTGCAGATCGAGGTCCTGCTCGACGGCATCGTCCGCGAGGCCCTGGACCTGAACTGAAGGCGTCGTCGTCCCGGTTTCCTTAGTCCAGGTGTTCCTTGAGCCGGGGCATCAGCTCGACGAAGTTGCAGGGCTTGTAGCGGGCGTCCAGTTGATGGACCAGGATCTCGTCCCAGGCATCCTTGCAGGCGCCCGTCGAGCCCGGCAAAGCGAACAGGTAGGTCCCGTTGGCCACGCCGGCGGTGGCGCGGGACTGGATGGTCGACGTCCTGATCTTCTGGTAGCTGATCATGCGGAACAGCTCGCCGAAGCCGGGGATCTCCTTTTCGTAGACCGCGTGGAAGGCCTCGGGCGTTACGTCGCGGCCGGTGACCCCGGTGCCTCCGGTGGCGATCACCGCGTCGATCTGGGGATCGGCGATCCAGGCCTCAAGCTGGGCGACCAGGGCGTCCGTGTCGTCGCGCACGATCTCGCGGGCGGCTACCCGGTGGCCCGCCGTTTCGATCCGCTCGACCAGAGTGCGTCCGGAGGCGTCGTCGTCCAGGGTGCGCGTGTCGGAGACGGTGAGGATCGCGATGTTAACGGGCAGAAACGCCCGCTCGCCCTCGATCTTGGCCATGGTTTTGCGCCACCACCACAGTGCGTCCGTCGAGGGCTGTATAGACCGGCCACCGGCCCGCGGCAAGGGCGTCCAGGGACGGCGTCGGCTGTCCCAGGCGGTCGCGGTAGATCCACAGGTTGGTCAGCACCCGCTCGATGAAATCCCGGGTTTCCCGCGACGGAATGCACTCGATGAACAGCAGCGGATCGCTATCGTCCTTCATGCGCCGGCGCCATTTGCCCAGGTTGCCCGGACCGCCGTTCCAGGCGGTGGCCAGCCGGAACAGGTCGCCGTCGATCCGGTCGTCGGCGAGCAGGATCTCGATGTAGGTCTGCCCCAGTTCCAGATTGACCTTAGGCGCGAAGAGGGTACGCCGCTTGGCGCCCCGCCGGAACCCGCGGTCGCGGGCGACGAAGCTGGCCGTGCCCGGCATGATCTGCATCAGGCCGCGCGCCCCGGCCCTGCTCTTGGCCTTGGGGTTGAACCGCGATTCCTGGCGGATCAGCGCATAGATGAGGGCGCGGTCGACGCGAAAACCCTTGTCCGGCGTCCACTTGGGCACCGGGTAGGCGGCAAAGTCGTAGCCCCCGCCGTCGGGGAACAAACGTTCGTCGAGACGGACCGCCAGGGATGCCATTTCGGCGCCGCTGGCCAGGGCCAGGATGCCGCGCACCACCTCCGGATCGGCGCGGCCGGCCAGGGCCCGCAACTCGCGCTCGGCGCGGCGGTCCTGGCCCACCCGAATGAGGGCGATGGCGCGGCGACCGCGATCGGTGGCGGCAACGGCGGTGACGGCGCCCTGCTCCACGGGCGGCGGCGACCACTGGTAGGTGCTGGACAGTCCAAGGATGCGCCGGGCGAGCAGCCCGTAGAAGGTGCGTGAATGGGCGGCGGCCCGGACCAGCCAATCGCTGACGTCTTGCGGCCGGCCGCCGACCAGATGGCTGCGGGCGGCCCAGAACGCCGCCGCCGAGTCCATCCACGGCGACAGGCGCGGGTTGTCCGCCGCCGCCTCGAAATGGCGGGCCGCCTCGTCGAAGCGGGACAGCCGCCAGGCCGCCAGCCCCGCCGTCCAATGGGCCGTGGGCAGCCATTTCCCGGACCGCCCGGCCGCTTCGCCAGCCCACTTCAGCGCCCATTCGTCCCGCCCGTCCACCAGGTAGCCGAAGCCGAGGCGGGCTTTGGCCCAGTCCAACTCGGCCGGGTGGAACAGCTTGCGGACCTCCTTGCTGCGGATCAGCCTCTTGGCGGCCAGGGTCCAGCCCTTGCGCAGGTTCCAGCGGATCTGCCGTTTGTAGGAGGCGACCCGCCGCCGGTCCTCGCGGCCGAGGCGCTTGCGCGGCAGCTTGTCCGACACCGTCTGGCTGGCATGGCGTGCCGGCGGCGCATAGACCGGCTCGGGCGCCTTGGGTGAGCGCCAGTTGCGCGGCTTGCGGCGCAGCGCCAGCTTGTAGATGCGGCGGGCGTCGGGATGGTCGGCATACTCCGCCATCCACCCCTTCAGCTCCTTGTAGCGGGACCGGTACTTGGTCGGGTGCAGGTAACGCTGGGCCATGACGTGGCCCATAAGCAGCCGATCCCCGAGGGTGGCGATCAGACGGTCGGCGGCCTTCCAGTCGCCGTCCTCCTGGAGGGCGAAGATGCGGCGGTAGAGCCCGACGTCCCCCTCCGTCAGCACCCGGGGCAATGCGAGACCGTCGGCGGCGTCCACCACGTCGGCGGGCAGCGCCGCGGTTTCCGCCGCGGTGGTGGCGCTCCCTTGAGCGACCGTGGCCGCCGCCCAGCCGAGGGCGGCCACGATTCCGATCGTCAGTCGCCGAAGCATCGTCAAGTAAAGTTGACCCCTGCCGCCCCTTCCATCAGTCTTATAGGGGAATGCGTGGCTCCGGGCAACAGACCCGGCAGTAACGACGGCGCTTCTCGGTGAGGCGTGATTTGACGATTCGCATTTTCCTGATATCTGCGTTTGGCCCGGACGCACCCCGCCACCATATCAACTTTGGGCATGGTGGCGCATCTGGGCTCAGGGACTCGGACCGGATACCATGGTTCCACACCGAGCCGGCACAAACGGATACGTTGGCGAATGGCGGCGCGAGATCTCGATCCTCGTGCCGGACGTGCAGGCTCTTGGCCAGATCGCCGTCATTCGCTCGTTGGGCCGTGCGGGCTATGACGTTCACGGCTGCTGCGGGTCAAAGAACTCTCTCGGTTTTCGTTCGGCGTTTTGTCGGAACTCCGTTGTGTGCCCCGGGGCCAGCGACGCCGCGTTCTGCGAATGGCTGAGAGCCTACGTCCGTGATCACGGCATCCGCGTCATCGTCCCCAGCGAGGGTTTCCTCCTTGCCATCGAGGACGCCTTCGAGGAGTTCGCGCCGCTCCTGCCGTTGGCCCAGGATCCGGGCATCGTCTATCGCGCATTCAGCAAGGCCGAGGTCGCAGAGACCTTCCTCGGCGCACCCCCCGAACTCGGATTGGCTGCGCACCATCCACCGAGCCTGGTCATCCATCGCGGCGATCCGTTGCCGGAGAACGAAGAGTTCTATCGTCTCGGGTCTTGGCTGTTCCTGAAGCTCGATGCCTGCCACGGCCTCGACGCCCGGGACGGCGGGAACTACCGGCTCGGGCCCGGTGAGGATGTCCGCGGACAGGTGAACGATCTGTTGGAGCGTTACGATCGGGTGCTCGTCCAAAGCGCGGCGCCGGGACAGAAGGCGGCCATCAGTGTTTGCCTGCACAACGGCGAGATCGTTGCGGAATCCGGCGTATTGGCCATTCATACGTTCCCCCACCATGGCGGAATGATGTCTCTTCGCCAGTCGTGGACCAACGAGGCCATGCGCCGAGATGCCTTGGCCCGGCTCCGCCATCTCGGTTGGGAGGGGGTGGCCATGATGGAGTACCTCTGGGAATCGGAGACCGACGATTTTCACTTGATCGAAGTGAACGCGCGGTATTGGGGTTACCTGCACCTGGACCTCTATTCAGGCGTCGACATGCCCCGACTGCAGATCGACCGGTTCCTCGGTGCGCCCCAGGAACCCCCCCCGAAACAAGTTCAGGGTGTCGTTTGCAGATACACGACGCCTGGCGAGACAAGTCATGTTCTGTCCAAGCTGCGCGACAATAGCGTTTCTCGGGCAAGCAAGTTGATTTCTTTAATGGAATTCTTCCTGCTGTTTCTGCATTTAGGAATCCGTTCAGATCTTTTCTTCCCTGCGGATCGCCATCTTTATTGGATCGAATGGAAGCGCTTCCTTGTCGACCTTCTCACCGCGTCCCGGCGACGCCTCCGAACCTCTTCGCATGGCGTCGGCGCCCCACGCGGGTGATGGTGACCGTCGGGTCGGTCGAAGACGCCGCCTCGCCCGGAAAAGCCGGCGAGACCGCAACGGTCCCGACTTGGGACAGCACATTCGGGCTTGGGTCTCGGGGTCGAGCGTTGCCCGGAGCCCTGGTTCGCGCCACTTGCCATCGGCTCGCGCGGGCCTATAGGGTGTGGCACCTTCCGTCAGCCTAGAGCGAATCAATGCGACGTGCGGCCGTTGTCCAGCGATGGCGCGAAATCGCCAAACTTCCCGCGCAACTTCTCGCCCGAACACCGAATAAGGCGGTGGTGCTGTTGGCCGGCAGCCAACGATCGGGCACGAACATGATGATGGGAGCGCTTGACCGGCATCCCTTGACGACCGTCTTTCATGAGTTCGACCAACGTGCATTTGAGAATTATTGCCTGCGCCCCGAAAGCCAGTTGGTGCGCATCGTCCGCCGTGCGCACGGCAGACGGGTGATCTTCAAGGCGCTCATGGACATCCAGAACTACCGAACATACGGGCATGTCTTCGAAGCGGCGACCGGGCAGCCTATGCGGATCGTCTGGCCCGTCAGGCGTTATGAAGACGTGATCAACAGCCAACTGAAACGTTGGCCCGAGAGCCGCGAGGAGGTGGATGAGATCCTCGGAGACGGTGTGATCAAAACTTGGCGCGGCGCCGGACTCGGCGAGTCCACCATGGAGCGCTTGCGCGTTCTGTACCGACGTGATCTGTCCAACGCCGACTGCAAGGGAATTGCCTGGTTGATGCGCAACGAGTTGGTGTTCAATGAGGATTTCCCCAGGGACAGGTGCGTTTTCGTATCCTACGAGCAATTGGTCCGGGACCCGGCGGAACAACTTGGCAAGCTGTGCGAAGCGCTTTCCTTGCCGCGCGACAACCGCATGACGGAGGGCATTCACACGCGCTCCATCTCCAAGACCTCCCCTCCTCACCTGAGCCCGCACGTGGCGGAGGCCTGCCGTGCGATGCAGGACTCCCTGATGGAGCTTGTCGCGCCGTAATACGGGTTTCAGCCGAGCAATCCCGTGTCGCCACCAACGGACCTTGGAGATGGACGTGATTTCGTCAGACCGCTTGGTGACGACAGTGAATCGAGGGGTTCGCCGCAACTCTAGCTCGTCTTACCATCACGCAGTTCGACGTGGCAGAAGCCGCCGCATCCGCCTATCTGAAGAGTGGCGGCACAGGCAAGACGCGCACCGGGTTCTCAATAAGAAATGAATTTCTACAACACCAAGAAGACCGTGCTTTTCGCGATACTGTATTCGGCGAAGTACATAGGTATTTTTTCCATATGCAGGGCCATTACGCATAACTCCCTTAGAGTCCTTTGCTACCATGGCTGTTCTCTTGGCGACGAGCACGAGTTCAGTCCGGGAACATTCATGCGCCCGAGCGTCTTTCAGCGTCGCATGGAATTTCTCGTCGAGAAGGGCTACGCGGTCTTGCCCCTCTCAACAGCGGTCGAAGCCTTACGAAATGGAACGCTGCGTCCGGGGGCGACGGCAATCACCATCGACGATGGCTGGTACGGCACCTATGCGGAGATGTACCCCGTATTGAGGGGCCTCGGCCTCCCGGCGACCCTCTACATCGCCACCTACTACGTCCAGAAACCGACGCAGGTCTTGAACATGGTCGTCCGCTACCTCGCTTGGGCGCGGCCGGACCACACCATCGATCTTTCCCATCTCGCGCCGGCACTCACGGGTTGTTTCCGGTTGTCCCATCCGACCGAGCAATCGGACGCCTGCGAACGCATCATCCAATATGGGCACACGGAACTCGACCACGAGGGACGCCAGGATCTGGTGCGACGGCTGGCGGCGATCCTGGACTTCGATATCGACTCCGCGGAGGAGGCCCGCCTGTTTCGCTTTGTCACCGCCGATGAGGTGGGTGACATGGCCGCCCACGGTATCGACATCCAGCTCCACACCCATCGGCACCGTTTTCCGACGCCGGAAGATGGCGGGATCGAACCGGAGATCCATGACAACCGGTCGGCGCTGGCGACCATGGCGCCGGGGCCGTTCGAGCACTTCTGCTACCCCAGCGGCGATTATGACCGCGCGCAACTCCCCCTGCTCGAGGACATGGGCGTGGTCACCGCGACCACCACCGAGCCGGGGTTCAACTACGCGACCACGCCGCCTCTCCTGCTGAGACGTTTTCTCGACTCGGACACCATCACCGAAATCGAGTTCGAGGCGGAGATGTGCGGGTTCTTCGAGATCATCCGGCGCACCTTGGGGATCAAGATCTAGTGGTCTGGATGAGACATATGGTCCCCATACGATCGCCTGTCCCGCGTCCTCGGCAGGAGGGGGCGCGCAGGCGATGGCTGACCATCGTCCAGCGTGCCCGACGCCCCGCGGACGCGGGACAGGCGACCCGCAGGGCGGCCTTCCGAGCCCCCCGGCGGCGTTGCGCGGCGCTTGTGATGCTCCAGCATCACGGCGCGCCGCGCGCCTGGCCGGACGGCCTCGGAAGGCCGTCGCATGGGCACCAT